>NZ_JBHVMH010000010.1:0-159938 GCF_042797035.1 Cellulosimicrobium sp. NPDC057862 | reverse complement strand
GACCTCCGTTGGTGCGAGCCGGGTTCCTAGACAGCTCCCACTCGACCCGGAGGTCTCTCGCTACGTCAACAACCTGCTGGGTCAGTACACCTAGGCCGCGGCAGCGTCCCGCGACGACCGCACCAGCCGCTCGACGAGGTCGTCCGGGATCGGCCTGCTCGGCGTGAAGGTGATACCGGTCCTGGTCGACCTGAGACCGGAGGCCGCGATCTCGTCGGCGTGCTCGGCGACGGCCTCCGGGAGGAGGTACAGGCCGCACTGCCGGCTGAACGCCGCGTAGCTCGCGACGACCGAGCCGCCGATGCTGAACCCCGGCATGTCGTAGGCCACGATCTCGTCCGCCTCCGGCAGGACGCGGGACAGGATCGTGCGCAGCCGGGTCAGGGACGGACGGAAGGTCCCGGGTGCGGCGGCGATGTAGGCGTCGTGGTCGACTGGGGTCGTCATGGGCGACTCGCTCCTGTCTCCTGGTCGTCGTCACGATCCTCGCCCACTCCTCCCGCGTGTCAACCTCGGCCGCAGGGGCCGGCCATCACGTCAAGGGGTGAGCCACCCCGCGCGGTGAGACCGGGGTTGCTCCTACCCTGGGGAGGTTCCCTTACCCGTCCGACGAACGCAGGGGGCCACCATGCCGGGACACGGCACGCACCGGAGCATCCTCTCCGGACGGTTCTCCCACGACGCCGACTTCGACTACGAGATCCGCACGGTCCTCGGCGGCGCCTTCTCGGGCGCCGCGGACGTGGGCGAGGTCCTCGCCGCCGTCGCCGACGTCGGGACGGACCACCGCGCGTGGTTCCACGCCTGGGATGCGCTCGGCGACCGGGTCGCCGCCCTGGGAGAGTCGTCGGCCGCGGCCGGGCACCGCGTCAGCGGCGCGTCGGCGGCTCTGCGCGCGTCCGCGTACTTCGCCGTCGCGGTGAACGCCGTCTCGGCGCTCGACGACGACGCCCCGCTCCTGCCGACGTTCCGCAAGCACCGCGCCGCGTGGGACCGTTGGGTCGACCTCGTCGACCTCGAGGTCGAGCGCGTCGACCTCCCCTCCGCTGGCGCCACGCTCCCCGGGTGGTTCTTCCGGGCGCCGGGCTCCTCCGACGAGGCACGGCCCACGCTCGTCGCCGTCAACGGCTCGGACGGCTCGACGACGGCGCTCTGGTCCGCGTGCGTGTCCGGGGCCCTGCGCCGGGGGTACCACGCCCTCGTGTTCGACGGCCCCGGCCAGCAGTCGATGCTCTTCGAGCACGGCGTCCCGTTCCGCCCCGACTTCGAGGCGGTCCTCACGCCCGTGCTCGACGCCGTCGTCGCCCGGCCCGACGTCGATGCCGAACGCGTCGCGGTGTACGGGATCAGCCAGGCCGGCTACTGGGTCACGCGCGCGCTCGCGTTCGAGCACCGCCCGGCGGCGGCCGTCGTCGACCCGGGCGTGGTCACCGTCGCGACGTCGTGGGAGCGCGAGGTGCCGAAGAGCCTGCTCAAGCTGCTCGACAAGGGCGACGATCACGCCTTCGACCGGGACATGGGGCTGGGGATGCGCCTCTCGAAGGGCACCGCGCGGACCTGGCGCTTCCGCGCGCGGCCGTACGGCGTCGACGGGTACGCCGCGACACTGCGCGAGGTCCGCCGGTACGACGCCTCCGACGTCGCCGGGCAGGTCACGACCCCGCTGCTCGTCACGAGCCCCGAGGACGAGCAGTTCTGGCCCGGACAGTCGGAACGCCTCGCCGAGCTCGTGCCGGGCGCCACGCTCGTCGCCTTCAGCGACGACGAGGGCGCGAGCGGGCACTGCCAGCCCCTCGCCCGCGCCCTCACCGAGCAGCGCATGTTCGACTGGCTCGACGAGCGCCTCGCCCGGTAGAGACCCGACGTCCTCCCTGGTCAGACCCGGACGCCGAGGCCCTGCAGCTCCAGCACGAGGCCCTTGATCGCCGCCGCCGGGATCTGCCCGCTCCCGCTCTCCACGACCCCCGCGACCGACGCCGGGACCTCGGCGTCGGAGCACAGCACGAGCGGGGTGTCGGCCGAGGAGTCGGGCAGGCGGCCGTGCGAGCCCTTCACGTACGACGCGTCGAGCGGGACGGTGCTCATGGCGTAGCGCAGCCCCACCTTCTTCTTCACGAGGTTGAGGCCGGCCTTCGCCTTCGCCAGCTTGTCCGCGGGGTCGAAGAACAGCTCGGCGGGGTCGTAGCCGGGCTTGCGGTGGATGTCGACGCCGCGCGCGTACTCCGGTGCGCGCGCGTCGTCGAGCCAGAAGTAGTAGGTGAACCAGGCACCGGGCTCCGCGACGACGACGAGGTCGCCGGAGCGCTCGTGGTCGAGCCCGTACCGGGCCTGCGCGTCGCGGTCGAGCACCTCGTCGACGCCCGGGACGCCGCGCAGCAGGTCGGTGACGCGCCGCTGGAGCGCGGGGTCGTGCTGGTCGCCCAGGTAGACGTGCGCGACCTGGTGGTCGGCGACCGCGAACGCGCGCGACGCCCACGGGTCGAGCTGCTCCTTGCCGTCCTGCACGTAGACCTCGAGCAGACCCTCGCGGCGCAGGATGCGGTTGAGGTGCACGGGCCGGTCGGCGTCCGCGATGCCGTACTCCGAGACCACGAGGACGGTCACGCCCTGGTTCGCGGCGTCGTCGAGCAGGGGCGCGAGGGTCGCGTCGAGCTCGGCAGCGGCGGCGTCGGCCTGCGGGGACGTCGGCCCGAACCGCTGGAGGTCGTAGTCGAGGTGCGGGACGTACGCCATCGTGAGGTCCGGGGCGTGCGTGCGCAGCACGTGCCGCGTCGCGTCGACGATCCACCGCGAGGACGAGATGTCCGCCGTCGGGCCCCAGTACGTGAACAGGGGGAACTCGCCGAACCGGCCGACGAGGTCGTCGTGCAGCGCCGGCGGGCGCACGTACGCGTCCGGGGACTTGCGGCCGTCGGCGTGGTAGATCGGGCGCGGCGTGACCGTGACGTCGGTCGTCATGCCCATGGCGTACCACCAGCAGACGTTCGCCGAGGAGTACTCGCGGCGCGTCCGGCGCGCGGCCTCCCACAGCTTCTCGCCCTCGACGAGCCGGGCGTGCTGCCGCCACAGGTACACGTCGCCGAGCTCGCGGAAGTACCAGCCGTTCCCGACGATCCCGTGCTGCGACGGGCTGAGCCCTGTCGTCATCGTGGCCTGGACGCTGCACGTCACCGCGGGCAGCACCGTCGCGAGCTCGGACTGCCAGCCGCTCTCGGCGAGCTGGCGCAGGCGCGGCATGTGCGCGAGCGCGGTCGACGTGAGCCCGACGACGTCGAGCAGCAGCACGGGCTTCATGCGGTCCTCCTGGTGGTGAGGTCGATGTCGGCGGTGAGGTGGGTGGTGGCCCAGCGGAGCTCGGCCGCGATGCCCGCGACGAGCGAGTCGGTGGCCGCGCCCTCCGGGAGCACCGCCCACGTGTACGTCTCGACGTCGAGGTGCGCCTCGTCGCCGTGCGGGGCCGCGCGGACCGCCTCGACCGCGTCGCGCAGGACGTCGGTCGTCGCCGCGAGCGGCGCTGCGGGCTCGTGGTGCAGCGGCACGTGGAAGTGCACGCGCCACGGCCCCTCCCCCGGCAGCCCGTGCCCGACGGCGTCCTCCGGCCCGGGCGCGGGGCCGTCACCGAGGGCATCGGGCAGGTCGTCGGCGGCGAGCACGTCGCCCGACGCCGTGAGCTCGCGCACCTGGTGGATGTAGCGCTTCTCGGCGAACGCGCCGACGGCCGCGCGCGCGGCCGGGTCGGACGGGTCGTCCACGTGGAGCGCCGCCGACGCCTGCACCTTGACCACGCGCAGCCCGGCGTCGGTGATGCGGCGCACCGTGGCCGCCGTCCCCGCGCGCCGGTCCGCGAACGACACCGCGAGGTGGCACGTGTCGAGGCACACCCCGACGTGCTCGGGGTCGATCCGCCCCTCGTCCGGCGAACCGGCAGAGCCCACCGGCCCCGTCCGCGCCGCGAGCCAGCTCACGACGTCGTCGACCGTGTCCAGCACGCAGCCCGGCTCCGGCTCGACCGCGACCCGGACGACCTTCCCTGTCCGCTCGCGCAGGTCGCGCAGCCCCTCGCCCAGGGCGACGAACGCGCGCGTCGCGGCGTCGTCGTCGGCGTCCGACCACGGCTCGCGCCACGCGAGCGGGAGGGTCGAGATCGAGCCGGCAGGTGTATCGGAGCCGTCGGGCAGGAGGTCCGCGAGCACCTCGGCGCACTCGAGCGTGTACGCGAGCCGCTCGGGCTGCGCCCACGTGGGCGTGTACACGTCGAGCTTGACGACGTCCGCGTGGAACCCGCCGTACGGGAACGCGTTGAGCGTGTGGACCTGCAGGCCCTGCTCGTCGAGGACGGCGCGCAGCCAGGCGCGGTCCGCGGGCGAGCCGGCGAGCCGGTGCGCGAGCGTCGCGGGCATCCAGAGCCCGACGCCGAGGACGTCGAGCCCGGCGGCCTCGCGGACGGGACCCGCGTAGGTCACGAGCTGCTCGACGACCCCGTCGAGGTCCTCGGCGGGATGGACGTTGGTGCAGTACGACAACAGCATGGTGGTGCCCTTCCGACGTGCCCGCTAGGCCCGCACGCCGCGCAGCACGGACGAGCCCTCGAACTCGACGCCCGGCGTCGGCAGGTCGCCCTCGACGAAGCCCGGCACCGGGTCGAGCACGAGGTTGCCGGACTGCCCGTAGAACTCGACGGGGTTGCGCCACAGCACCTTGTCGACGTCGTCCTCGGTGAACCCCGCGGCGAGCATCGCGCGGCCGGTCTTGAGCGTCTTGAGCGGGTCGGACCGGCCCCAGTCCGCAGCCGAATTGACGATCATGCGGTCGGTGCCGTGCTCCTGGAGGATCGCGACCATGCGGTCCTCGTCCATCTTCGTGTCCGGGTAGATGGAGAAACCCGCCCACGCGCCGGCATCGAGCACGAGCGCCACGTTCGTCTCGTTGAGGTGGTCGACGAGCACGTGCTCGGACGGCACCCCGGACTCGCGCACGACGTCGAGCGTGCGGCGCGTGCCCGAGAGCTTGTCGCGGTGCGGCGTGTGCACGAGGACCGGCAGCTCGACGTCGCGCGCCATCTGGAGCTGGCGGGAGAACACCTCGTCCTCCTCGGGCGTCATCGAGTCGTACCCGACCTCGCCGACGGCGACCACGCCGTCCTTGAGCAGGTAGCGCGGGATCTCGTCGAGCACCTCGCGGCAGCGCGCGTCGTTCGCCTCCTTGGGGTTGAGGGCGATCGTCGCGTGGTGGCGGATGCCGAACTGCGCGGCCCGGAACCGCTCCCAGCCCAGCAGGGCGTCGAAGTAGTCGAGGAACGACCCCACGTTCGTGCGCGGCTGCCCGAGCCAGAACGCCGGCTCCACGAGCGCGCGCACGCCCGCGGCGTACAGGGCCTCGTAGTCGTCCGTCGTGCGGCTGGTCATGTGGATGTGGGGGTCGAAGATGCGCATCAGGCGGTCCTCCCGGTGGTGACGTCAGGGGCGAGGCGGGCGACGTCGTCGGGCACGACGCGGCCCGCGGCGCGGCGCTCGGCGGCGAAGTCGCGCGCCATGCGGGCGAGCTCGTCGTCCGCGCGGTCGTCGAGGCCGGCGACGGCGTCGAGGCTCACGCCCATGAACACGAGCTTGAGCACGGCGTGCCGCCACGCGTGCGCGTCGAGGTGCGCGGCCGCGAACGGCCCGACCGCCGCGGCGACGAGGCTCTGGTCGTTGGTGCGCAGCGCGTCGGCGGCGAGGTCGCGCCCGACCGCGACGACGGACTCCGAGCCGCCGTCCGCGAGCGCCCCGCGCTCGGTGAGCGCGTCGAGCCCGCGCAGGACGCCGCGCCGCTCGGCGGTGTCGCCGTGCTGGTACAGGTCGGCGAGGCGCGCGGCGAGCGCGGCGTCGGCGTCCGACCCGCCGCGCCCGACGGCCTCGGCGAGGGCGACCACGAGCGTCGCGCGCGCGCCGTCGTCGACGGTGCCGTGGACGACGCCGGCGGGGTCGGACCCGGGACGGACCGGTGCGCGGCCGACCTTGCGACCGGCGAGCGCGAACGCGCGCGACACCGCCGCGGGATCCTGCTCGACGGCGGCGCGCGCCTCGGCGAGCCAGCGCTCGCCCTCGGTGGTCGCGCCGTCCTGGGCCGCGGGGGCGGCGGGGGCTGGCTCGGTCATGGCACCTCCTGGGGGTGGTCGGAGACGGGTGGTTCCTGGTCCTGGTCGGGCACGGGCACGGCGGAGCGTCGGTCCCCGGCCGCTGGCAGCGCGTCACGAAGCGCCGCCATGCTGCGGCGTGCGAGGCCCGGGGCGTCGTACGAGTGGCGGGGCAGCTCGACCGCGGCCACGCCGGTGTACCCGACGTCCACGAGGGTCGCGAGCACGAGCGGCAGGTCGATCTCGCCCTCGCCGAACGGGCGGTGCTCGTGGTGCGTGCGGGGCATGTCGTCGAGCTGCACGTTCGCGAGGTACGGCGCGGCGGCGCGCAGCGCGCCCACGACGCCGTCGGGCTCCACGACGAGGCAGTGGCCCACGTCGACGGTCACGCCGAGGTCCGCCAGGTCTCCCGCGTCGCCGCCGAGCTCGTCGCGCAGCCGCAGCGCGTCACCGACGGTCTCGACGAGCATCCCCGGCTCGGGCTCGAGCGAGAGCCGCACGCCATGGTCGCGGGCGTGCTCGACGAGCCCGGGCAGGCGGTCGCGCAGGAGCGACCAGCCCTCGGCCGGGGACGCGCCGTCGGGCAGGACGCCCGAGAAGAAGGACACGCACTCCGCGTCGAGCGCGGCCGCGATCTCGACCGCCCGCCGCAGGAAGCGCAGCCGGGCGTCTGCCTCGGCGTCCACGAGCGTGGGCCGGTGCTTGCGGTAGGGGTCGAGCAGGAACCGTGTGCCCGTCTCGACGACGACGCGCATCCCCGCGCCGCCGTGGAGCGTGGCGAGGCGGCCACGCAGCGCGTCGACCTCCACCTGCCACCCGTCCGCGAACGGGTCCAGGTGCGGGAACCCGAGCGTGAGCGCGACGGCGCCGTAGCCCTCGTGGTCGAGCACGTCGAGCGCGACGTCGAGCGGGTGGTCCGTGAACCCGTTGGTGCCGTACCCGAGCGTGAAGGGCACCACCTGCCGGGTCTCGTGCGCGCTCACGTCTCGCTCATCTCGGCGCGCCCGCGCCCGGCCCGGCGCAGGAGCCGGCCCGCGACCTCGACGCCCGCCAGCACGCCCACCGATGCGAGGCTCCCGCCGCGCGCCGCCCACGCCGCCTGGAGCGGCAGCATCGCGCGGATCCCGGCCTTCGTCGCCGCGAAGGCGTTGCCCGCGGACGGCGTGATCGCGGCGTCCACCTGACGAGGCAGCGCTGTCACGAGGTACGCACCGGCGGCGGCGACCCCGGCGACGGCCGTCGCCACGCGCGTCGCGCGACCTGGCCCGTCACCGGCCGAGCGTCCGCGGCGCAGCGCCCCGACGCCGACGACGGCCCCACCCACCGCGGTGGCCGCGGCCACGCCGGCGGCGAGGGACGACGTCGTGCCGTGCACCTCGCCGCGCGACACGAACGTGACGCCCGCGGTGTGCACCGCCATCCCCGCCGCGGCGGGCAGCGCGGCACGCAGGTGCCCGACGCCCGCGCCCAGCAGCACGTCGAGCCCGCGGCACGCGGCCATGACGACGGGTCCGACCGCGTGCTCCTTGGCGACGGTGTCGTACGTCCAGACGCTCGCGGCGAGCGGGACGGCGACCGCGAGCGCCCGTGGTCCCCCGCCCGCGGCGGCGAGCCCCACGCCCGCGGCCGTGAGGCCCACCGCGACCCGGAGCGCGCGGCCCTCGGAGATGCGCCCGGAAGGGATCGGCCGCTCGGGCCGCTCCACCGCGTCGAGGTGACGGTCCGCGTAGTCGTTGAGCGCCATGCCTCCCGCGTAGAGGCACGCGGACGCGAGCGGGAGCAGCGCACGGCGCGGCGTGAGCGCCTGCCCGGCGGCGGCAGCGCCCGCGAGGGTGTCACCGACCACCGAGAGGACCGCGGGGGCGCGGACGAGCTCCAGGTGGTCGTGGAGGGAGCCGGTCACGGCCGGTCGGCCGGTGCGGCACCGACGCGGGCCGCCGCCTCGCGGACCCAGTCCGCGAGCGCCACGGTCTGCGCCGCGAAGTCGTGGACGTCGCTCCCCCACGGGTCCTTGAAGAAGAACCCGAGCTCGGGGACCGGACCCCCGTACCCGGCGGCGTCGGCGAGCGCGAGCAGGCGCGCGAGGTCGAGCACGAGCGGCGCCGCGAGCATGGAGTCGTAGGCCGACCACGTGGTCTGGAGCGTGAGGCGCGAGCCGAGGAAGCCCTCGACGTGCACGTGGTCCCACGCGACCTTGATGTCGCCGAGGTCCGGCACGTTGTCGATGTGGAGCGGGGTGACCTGGCTGCCCGTGAGGTCCTGGAGGCCGCGGGACTTGGACGCGAGCTTGCTCTGCACGGCCTCCGGGTCGGCCAGGGTCGCGCCGTCCCCGCCACCGAGCAGGTTGGCCCCGGCCCAGGACAGGACGCGCAGGCCGCGCGCCGCGAAGGCGGGCGCGAGGATCGTGCGCAGCCACGTCTGGCCGGTCTTGCCGTCCTGGCCCGCGACCGGGACGCCGAGCTCGGCCGCGAGCTCGAGGAGCACCGGCAGGTGCATGCTCGCCGACGGCGTGAACTCGGCGAAGGGGGCGCCCGCGAGCAATGCGGCGTACGCGGTGACCGAGCTCGGCGGGAGCACCGCGCGCTCCGGGTCGGCGAGCGCCGCGCGCAGGAGGTCCCGGTCCGAGAGCTCGGGCGCCGGCTCGGGGAGCGGCTCCGTCGACACGAGGTCGACCACGACGACGCGCGCGAGCCCGTGCCGCTCGCGGAAGTCGACGATGTCCGCGGCGAGCCGCTCCGCCGCGGCCTGCTGGGACTCGCGCGGCGCGCCCTCGGCGGGGTGCGCGGAGTAGCCGGGGCGGACCTCGGCGTCCGCTCGCTCGAGCGCCGCGTGCGCGGCGGTGAGCAGGCGGGGGGCGATCATGCCGGCCTCGACGAGGAGCTCCGCGCGCTTGACCATCGAGACGTCGGAGATGTCGTGACCGCCGACGACGAGGTCGCCGAACGCCGGGAGCGGGGCCGACGCGAAGGGCTCCGAGACCGTGACGCACCCCGTCGGCGCGGCACGCCCGTCCGCGATGGCGGCGAGGCCGAGGGTCGCGGTGGTGGCGACGGAGCCGCGGGCGCCGACGAGCCAGAGCCCCGTGCGCGCGTCCGGAGCCGGGCGGTCTGACGAGCCGTCAGAAGCGAAGTGGTGCATCGTTGCTCCCGTTCCCGTCGGCGGGCGCCGGAGCGCCGCCGAGCACGACGACGATGGCCTCCCTGCCATCGTCGGACCGCACGCCCGGACGAGGGCGTGTGAACGCTCTCCGACCCGGTGGGCGCCCGGTCTGCTGCGACCCTAGTCACACTTTTGTCGATGGTCAATCAAAAGCGTGGCAACTTTCGCGAGGCTGGACGCTTGCAGCGTGCAAAAGCGTACGACAAACGCGACCGGGTGGTCGCCATCGCTCGGATGGCGACCGCCCGGCCGCGCTCGGTGGATCCGGTCAGCCGGCAGGCGCGAAGTCGAGCTGGTCGTCGACGACGGCCACGACCGACCATACGTTGCCGTCGGCGTCGGACAGCTCGTACGCGGGCAGGAGCACCGCCGCGCCGTCGGGCTGGTACTGCACCGCGAGGCCGAGGCGCGCGTCCGTGATCGTCACGTCCGTGACGGGCCACGCGAACCGGGCACCCTCGCCGACCGTGGGCGGCACGGTCGGCGCCTCCGGCTCGGCGGGCGCGATCTCGGGCACGGCCTGCGCGGCCGCACCCTCCCGCGCGAGAGCGATCATGCCGCCCCCGCCGAACCGCGGGTCGCCCAGGCGGTCCACCGCCTCGGCCGGGCTCACCACGTCGTACGCGCCGATCGCGACGCGCGGTGCGAGGCTCCCGTACAGCGACGCGAGCCCTGCTCCGGAGTACGTCGCGCTCCACTGCGCCCCGGTGCGCTGCCCCTCGACGACCTCGTACGCGGTCGCGGTCGTCGACCGCGGCCCGCCTTGGTCGGCCGCCTGCTCCTCCGGCACGAGCTCGTACCCGGCAGGGTCCAGGCCGAGCGAACCGAGCACGTCGCGGAGCGCGCCGACGGCGTCCGCACCGCTCGGGGGCGCGCCGTGGTCGGACTCCTCGCACGCCCCCGGCTCGGCGCCGGAGCTCCCCGAGCCCTCGTCGCCGTCGGCCGGCATCGGCGTCACGACGACGCAGCCCCACGGGTCCTTCGTCGGGTCGTTGAAGCTCACGCTCGCGAGCCCGTCGGCCTGGAGCGAGACCGTCGGCCCGGTCCAGTCGGTCGACCCCACGACGTACGACCCGTAGTCCTCGCGCACCTCGCCGGAGACACCCAGCGCGTCCGCGACGCGGCGCGCCGTCTCCTGCGAGAACACGCCCGCGGCGTCGTACGCCCACGCGTCCGCGCTGGTCCCCTGCGTGGAGAGACCGTCCTGGTGGAACACCGTGCGGCCGCCCCAGAACCCCGGGTAGGCCATGTCGGCCGTCGCGCGCGACCCGGCGGCCAGGCTCTCCTGCGCCCCGCCGGCGGTGTCCCCTGCGGCGGGCGAGTCGGCTGCGCCGAGCTGGATCGGCGCGAGCGCGGTCGACTCCACGGCCGAGTCGCCGGCCGGCGCCGCCCCGACCGCTCCGGCGCCGAGCGCGTAGCCGCCCGCTCCGACGACGAGCACCCCCGCGACGGCCGCCGCCACCTGGAGCGGCGCACGTCGGCGGAGCCGTCGAGCTCGTCGTTCGGCCAGCTCGTCGACGAGCGTCGCCGTCGGGCCCTCGGGCCCGGAGAGCGGGGCGCCGTCGGACGCACCGGCCGCCGCCCCGGCGGCGAACGCCTCGGGGACGCGGTCACGGACCGCGGCCTCCAGTGCGCCGGTGTCCGGCGCGGCGCTCGCGGCCGGGTCGGCGGCGCGGAGGCGCGCGAGGTCGGCGTCGTCGGGCTGGTCGGGGGTGTGGGTGGTCATGTCGCCCTCCAGGTACTGCCGGAGCCGTGCCGCGGGGCGCGGCCGGTCGGGTCTACCCGTGATGTGTGCTCAGGCGCCCGACTCTTGCGCGAGGGCCGACTGCTCCGCCCACGCGGTGCGCAACCGCGCCCGCGCCCGCGAGAGCGCGGCGTCGGCGCCCCCGCGCGACGTGCCGAGGACCGCCGCCAGGTCCTCGCCACCCAGGCCCTCCCACGCGTGCAGGAGGAGGATGCGCCGGTCGCGGACCGACAGCGCGCTCAGTGCGCGCCGGACCTCGTCGTCCTGCACGACGACGTGCTCGACGTCCGCGCCGTCGTCACCACGGTCCGGCACCTCGGCGACCGGCACCGCCCGCGCCTTGCGCCGGTGGTTGGCGAGGACGAAACCCGCGGTGCGGTACAGCCAGGGGAGCTCGGCACCGTCGGGCACGTCCGCGCGGCGCCGCCAGGCCGTCGCGAGGACCTCGGCCGTGAGGTCGTCGGCGTCGGGTCCGACGGAGCCGGCGGCGCTCGGAAGCCGACGGCGGAAGTAGCGGTAGAGCGGCGTCGCGTGCGCGGCGAAGAGCGCGGCGAACCAGGTCTCGTCGTGGACGGCGGCGTCGGCATCGACGGCGTGGCCCTCGTCGGTCGTCACGGCGGCTCCTCGTCGGCGGGGTCGGGCTGTCAACCGCTCTGTGTCCCGGGGGGTCCGTTCCTTGCACGGCGCATCCTTCACCCGAACCTCACCCGCGACGGCACCGATCCTGCCACCGCCCAGCACCTACGCTGTGGGGCATGACGACGACGGAGCCGGCCGACTCGCCGCCGCGCCACACGGGCGGTCGACGACGTCGGCACTGGGCGTCCTGGTTGGGCTGGGGCTTGATCCTGCTGGCCGTGCTCCTCGTGGCGTGCGTCGCGCTGCTCGCTCGCGACGCCCTCGCCGCGCGCGACGCGCTGACCCGCGCGCTCGACGAGGTCCCCGCGGCCGAGGAGGCGCTGCGCGCCGGCGACGTGGACTCCGCGGAGGCCGCCCTGGACCGGGTCCAGCCCTTCACCGCGACCGCGCGCGCGAGCTCGGACGGCCCGCTGTGGTCCCTGGCCGCGCACCTCCCCGTGTACGGCCAGGACGTCCGGGCGTTCTCCGCCGCGGCCGCGACCGTGGACGACCTCGCGGCGGTCGTCCTGCCCTCGCTCACGCAGGCGCTCGGCGCGGTCGAGGGCGACAGCGTGACGATCGCGGACGGCGGCGTCGACCTCGCCCCGCTCGTCGACGCCGCGCCGGCGGTCGCGCGCGCCGCGGACGTGTTCGACGACATCGACGCCCGTCTCGCCCGCGTCGACCCCACCGCCCTGCACCAGGAGATCGCGGAGCCGTACGCGACGCTCGTCGCCCGGACGGACGACCTGCGCCCCGTCGTGCGCACCGCCAACCGCCTCACCGCGCTCGGCCCCGCCATGCTCGGTGCCGACGGGCCACGCCGGTACCTCCTGGTCTCGTTGAACAGCGCGGAGCTGCGCGCCGGCGGCGGCATCCCCGGAGCGCTCGCGGTCCTCTCGGTCGACGACGGCGCCCTCTCGCTGGAGCGCCAGGCGTCGACGGCCGACGTCCCGCCGTTCGCCGAGCCCGTCCTCCCGCTGGAGCCCGGGGTCGAGCAGCTCTTCACGGACCGCGTCGCCCGGTACGTGCAGGACACCCCGCTCACGCCCGACTTCCCCACGACCGCGGAGCTCACGGCGGCCATGTGGGAGCAGTCGCAGGGCGAGACGGTGGACGGCGTGGCGGCGATCGACCCGGTCGCGCTGTCCTACCTGCTCGAGGCCACCGGGGGGATCGACGTGCCGTTCGGCGACGAGACCGTCGCGCTCGACGCGGGCAACGTCGTCGAGGTCCTCCTCTCGGACGCCTATGCCGAGCTCGAGCCCGGAGAGCAGACGGACGCGTTCTTCGCCTCCGTCGCGTCGACCGTCCTCGCGACCTTCCTCGCCGGCGCCGCGGACCCCGGCCTCGCGCGCGACGCCCTCGCCCGCGGCGCGGACGAGCACCGCGTGCTCCTCTGGTCCGCGCGCCCCGACGAGCAGGCCCGCCTGGCGGGGACGGTCGTCGCGGGCGACATCGACACCGCCGACCGCGCGGCGAGCTCCGTCGGCGTGTTCCTCAACGACGCCACGGGCGGCAAGATGGGCTACTACCTCGACACGGACGTCCGGCTCACCGGGAGCGTGTGCACCGACGGCGGGCGCGTCGACACCTTCAGCGCCGCGCTCACGTCCACGGCGCCGGCCGACGCCGGGACGAGCCTGCCCTGGTACGTCACCGGCGGCGGCATCTCGGGCGTCACCCCGGGGAACGTGCGCACGGTGGTCGTCCTCTACCCGCCGCGCGGCGGCGAGGTCGGCACCGTCCGGGTGGGCGGGGCACCGACGGGAGCGCTCGTCGCGGAGGTGGGTGGCCGGCGCGCGTCCTCGCTCCCCGTCGAGCTCGCGCCGGGACAGGGCACGACGGTCTCGTTCACCGTGACCTCGACCGGCACGCAGGACCACCCGGGCGCCGACGGCACGATCGACGTGTGGACGACCCCGACGGTGTCGACGCCCGGCCTCGCCGCGGTCGCGGTCGCCGCGTGCGGGTGACCCGACGCGGCGTCCTGCCGGACGCCGGCGGCACCGCCCTCGGGCGGCGCCGGTTCACCTGCCGGAACACGTGCAGGATCACGGCGCGATAACGATGGTCCTGGTGACCACAATTCACCCGGACGACCGTCCAGTTCGGGTCCTGATCCTCGCTATTCTGGGCGCCTGTCGCTCGACCCGTGCCACCGGCCCGCGACGCACGATGCATCACGGACCGCACTCCGGGGCTCTCTGTGTACCGGAACTCCACAATCCCTGAACCGAGACGGGTGAAGAAGCCATGCGTACCTCGAAGGGTTCGCGCAGCGCGGGACGGGCGGTGCTCGTCGGAGCGCTCTCGGCCGTCGCCGCGCTCCTGACCGTCCCCGTCGTCGCGACCTCCGCGAGCGCGGCCACCGCCGACCCCGAGACGTACGTCCCGGAGATCACCGTGGCCTCCCCGGTGTGCGACGGCGACGTCCCCTACCTCGACTACGTCTTCGAGCTCCCTGACGACTACGAGAACGACGAGACGAACCCGCTGACGATCACGTGGGTCAACCCGGACGGTGACGACGTGGTCCAGTCCGGCCTGCCCCTCGACGGCCGCGTGCTGTGGCCCGGCGCGGAGGTCGACGGCGCGGGCAACCCCGTCGACTGGCCCGGCTGGAGCCTCGTGGACGGCGAGTGGGTCGTCGGCGACGAGTTCGACTGGGTGCGCGCAGGCGTGACGGTGGTCTTCGAGGTCAACCCGACGGCCGAGACCGTCGTGGCCTACCCGCCGTCGACCCCGGAGTGCGCGACGAACCCGCCCGGCACGCCCGAGCCGACGATCAAGGTCGACGTGCTCACGCCCGTCTGCGTCGAGGGCGTCTCCTACCTCGACTACGGCGTCTCGGTCACCGGCACGCCGAACACGACGGCGACGCTGACGTGGCACAACCCGGACGGCGAGGACGAGGTCATGGCCGACCTCCCCCTCAGCGGACGGGTGCTGTGGCCCGGTGCGTACCCCGAGCGCTTCGTGGACCTGCCGGCCGACGAGGGCTGGGAGCTCGTGAACAACATGTGGATCAACACCGCGACCCACGGCTGGGCCACGGGCACCGTGGACCTGACGTTCGCCGTGAACCCCGAGGTGACCGTCCCCGTGACGTACCCGCAGGACACGAGCAACTGCTTCCCCGGCGTGACGCCGGTCGACAACCCTGTCGCCGGGAGCCAGAACCCGACGCTCGCGGAGACCGGCGCGACGGTCGGCCTCTACGCCGCGATCGCCGCCGGGCTGGCCGTGGTCGGCGCGGCGATCGTCCTGCTGACGCGCCGGACCCGCAAGGGCTGACCGGGCACCGCACGCACGACGAAGGCCTCGCACCCGTCAGGGTGCGAGGCCTTCGTCCGTCCGGGCCACGACAGCGGCGACCCGGACGGGGACCGATCGGTCAGGCAGCCGCCCAGCCGCCGGCCGCCAGGCGCGACTCCAGACCCTCGAAGGCCCAGCGGTCGACGACGAGCACCGCACCGCCGGGGGCGTCCGGGACGTACCACTGGAGCTGCTCGACGGTGCGCACCTCGGCGCCGGACGCGTCGACGCACGAGAGCGTCCAGCGCGCCAGGGTGGCGGGCGTGCCGGCGACCTCGACCTCCGACTCCGACGCCTCCCCGACCGCGCTGGCGGCGAGCGCGTCGGTACCCGGGCACGTGGCGCCGTCGGGCACGTGGGCCGCGGCCGGGTCGATGCCGTCGAGGCCCGCTCCGGTGAGGATCTCGAAGCTGGGGCAGACGGCGTCCTCGGGGCACCCGCCGGAGCGGACCTGCGTGACGCCGTCGGCGGGCTGGAGCACGGACCAGTACTCGGCGGCCGGGAGCTGGAGGGGGCCGACCGGGACCTTGCCCTCGTCGGCGTGGGCGCCGTGCGCGCCGTGGTCCTCGGCCGTGGCCGGGCCCGAGCCTCCGTCGGCGGTCGCGTCGGGCTCGGAGGCCCCCGTGCACCCGGCAAGGAGCACGCCGCCGAGCGCGACGACCGCCAGGGAGAGGGAGAAACGGGTCGTTCGATGGTGCACGTGCACGATGGTCGCCTTTCACGGTCGGAGGTCCCCGCAGCCCACTGGGGGGAGCTGCGGAGACCTCGTCGGTCTTGTCACGCTAGCGAGCGCGAACGCGGATCGAGATGCGTGAGACCCACACGATGGCGGCTCGCGGGTACGGGATTCCCCGTACCCGCGAGCCACCGAGGCGGGACCTCCTCAGGGACGTCGGTGGCGCGTCAGCACGCGCCGCCGTCGGCCCACGGACCCCACGCCGAGGCGCCGGGGGTGTCGTTCTGGGTCCAGTAGCGCGCCGTCCACTCGTGGCCGCCGTGGCTCACGACCGCGCCGCCGCTGTAGGCCGTGCCTGCGACCCAGGCCGCCGCGGTGCACTCACCCGTTCCGGTGCCGGGGCCGCCCGGGCCCTCGCCTCCCCCGGAGCCCGGGAGGTCGACGACGGTCACGCCGCGCGGGTGGTCGTACGTCGTGGCGTAGTCCACGCCGTCGACCGTGACGATCACGTTGGAGAACTGGGCGGCCGGCATCGACCACTTGAGCTGGTTCGTGATCGAGCCGCCCGCCGGGATGCCCCCCGTCGGGACCGTGAACTGCACGGTGTGGAAGTCGCCGTCGAGGCCGCCCACGTTGTCGCCGGTGTGGCCCTTCGCGGTGACCGTGGTCTTGAAGCCGCTCCAGTCGCTCATCTCGCCCGGGTCGGTCGTGCCGTACTGGAACGAGATCGTCGCGCCGGCCGGGATGTCCTTCGCACCGTCGTTGGTGAAGACGACCTTGGGCGAGATCGGGTAGTTGTTGTCGCCGAGCGCGAACTCCGTGTACCGGATGTCGACGTCGAGCGCCTGCGTCGGCATCGTCCGGTCGGCGTTCGCCTTGGACGCGCCGTAGGGCGTCGTGGCCGAGAGCTTGCTGTGCATGAGGTCGACGAGCGTGCTGCCGATCTCGTACTGGCCCTTCGCCTGGTCGTAGCCGAAGTCGCCCGCGAGCTCCCAGATCATCAGGCCACCGAGGCCCGTGTCCGCGACGTAGTCCGCCTTGGCGGCGATCGCCTCGGTCGAGTCACCGGAAAGGAACGTCTTCGTCTGCGCGTTCCACCACCACTCGTTCTTGGTGACCGGGTCGAAGTGGCGCTCGTACGTGCCCTGGATCGTGTCCGTGACGCCGTACGCGGAGACGTAGTCGCCCGTGACGCCCTTCTCGAGGTTCAGCACGTGCCACATCGGGTTGACGCCGGCCGGGACCGCGTTGCCCTGCGGGTCGCTGTCGTACCAGAGGTTGTCGATGCCCTCCGCGCCGTAGCCGCACTTGTTGTTGGTGCCCGCCGGGCAGAGGAACCCGGCCGGCGCCTTCGCGGTGCCGCCCATGCCGTAGGTGCCGCCCTGGACGTTCTGGAAGCCGCGCGTGTAGAACGGCACGCCCAGGTTGATGCGACCGGACTGCATGGCGCCCCGGAAGTAGTGCGAGGCCCAGTCGCCGTTGAGGTAGCCGATGCCCTTGTACGCGCTGTACACACCGCCGGCCGCGAGCTCGGGGTCCTTGCCGTCGTCGAACAGGGCGCCGTTGCCGCCCACGTACTCGTTCCAGGCGCCGTGCAGGTCGTACGTCATCATGTTGACGTAGTCCGTGTACTGCGTGACCTGGTAGACCTCCATGCCGCGCAGCAGCCAGCCCGACGACGGCGTCGCGGTGGTGAGCATGTAGTACTCGCCGTCCTGCGCGCCCGCCGCGTCGAGCTTCTCGCGCAGCGTCCTCATGAGGTTCACGTAGCCCTGGAAGAGCTGCCCGCGGCGCTTGTCGGAGATCTGGAAGTCGTCCGGGTTGCCGGCCTGGTTGTTCGACGTCGGGTACTCGTAGTCGATGTCGATGCCGTCGAACCCGTACTCGCGGACGAAGTCGACGACCGAGTCGGCGAAGGTGTCGATCCGGGCCTGCGACTCCGTCATCGTGTAGAAGCCGCCGGACGCGACGCGCTTGCCGCTCGCGTCGAAGTAGCCGCCCGTCTCGGCCCAGCCGCCCACGGCGGGGATGACCTTGACGCCCGGGTTGGCCTTCTTGTACTTCGCCAGCAGGTTGAAGTGGCCCGTGTAGTCGAGCGTCGGGTCCATCTCCGCGCCCGCGACGCCCGGCCACGTCATGTCCGTCGCCGCGTTGCCCGCCGCGCCGGCGTTCACCGAGACCTTGTCGTTCCCGTCGATGTGCGCGAACGCGTAGTTGATGTGGGAGAGCTTGTCCCAGGGGATGTCGCTCGCGAGGTAGCGCGGCTGACCGTTCGCGCCGGTCCGCCAGCTCGAGAAGTAGCCGATGACGCGGCGGTCGAGGTCGTTCGGCAGCTTCTCGCGCCCGCTCTCGTCGTACACGTCGCAGTAGGGCGTCCGGACGCCCGGCGTCTGCGCCATGCCGTCAGGACGGCACTTCTCGTCCGGGTTCGCGGCCGGGTCCGTGGTCGGGTCGGTCGTGGGGTCCGTCGTCGGGTCCGTGGTCGGGTCCGTGGTCGGTTCCGTGGTCGGGTCGGTCGTGGGCTCCTCGGTCGGGGTGTCGCCGCACGCTCCGAGCGACTCCCAGGGCCCGTACTGCTCCTTGCCCGGGACGTTGTTCTGCGTCCACCACTTCGCCCGGTAGTTCTGGCCGCCGTACGAGACGGTCGCGCCGCCCACGTAGGCCGGGGTGGCGGACCAGGGGGCCGCGCACGCCGTGGTCGCGGCGGCGGCGGGGGGGGTCGCGGCCTGCGCGGCCGCGGCACCGGCGAGGCCGGTGGCCAGCACGGCGAGCGTCGCGACGGCCGCGACGACCTGTGGCCGGCGTCCGGGGGCGCGGGGGGCGCGCACCCGAGGGGTCAGGGACAACCGCATGGGGTACCTCGATCTGCTGGGTTGCTGCGCACGACGCCGGACGGCGTCGCGTCGGGCACGGCCGCCCGGGGGGAGGGCGACCGACGGGTGCTGGGGGTTGCTGAGGGGGGTGCCGAGCGGGACCCGTCACGACGGCGGTCGACGACGGGTGCGTGGCGACGGGGCGAGGGGAGGGTGCACGGGCGGGTGCACAGGACTCGTCACCGCACCCGCCGTCGACCACGTCGTGGACGGGGTCCCGCCCGGCGGCGCCGGTCGCTCGTGGCGACCGGCGCCGTCAGGGGCCGACGAGGGCCGAGCGTCAGCAGGCGCCCAGCGACTCCCAGGGGCCGTACTGCTCCGCGCCCGGGACGTTGTTCTGCGTCCACCACTTCGCCCGGTAGCTCTGGCCCTGGTAGGAGACCGTCGCGCCACCGGTGTAGACGGCGCTCGACGACCACGCGGGTGCGGTGCACGCACCCGGGTCCGTGGGGTCGGTCGGGTCGGTCGGGTCGGTCGGGTCCGTGGGGTCGGTCGCGCCGCACGTGCCGGTCGCCTCCCACGGGCCGCCCGCGCTCGGGCGGTCACCCTGCGTCCACCACTTCGCGCGGTAGTTCTTCCCCTCGAAGGACACCGTCGCGCCGCCCGTGTACACCGCGCTCGACGACCACGCGGCCAGGCAGTCCGTCGGGTCCGTCGGGTCCGTCGGGTCCGTCGGGTCGGTCGGGTCGGTCGGGTCGGTCGGATCGGTCGGGTCGGTCGGATCGGTCGGGTCGGTCGGGTCGGTCGGGTCGGTCGGATCGGTCGGGTCGGTCGGGTCGGTCGCGCCATCGACCGGACCGGCCGGGAGCGCACGGACCTTGTCGGTGAAGCCTCCGAGCAGCGTGCCGTCGTGGTTTCCGGAGAGGTCCCACCACATGCCGCCGCCGAGGTTCAGGCGGTCGATGTACTCCGCCTTGGCGGCGACGGAACGCGCGTTGTCGTAGCCCCACCACTGGTCGCCGTTGTAGCGCCAGGCCGAGACCGTGGCCGGGTCGTAGTAGTCCTGGCCCCGCGTGCGGAGCTTGTCATAGTCCTCGTTGCCCGCCTCCCAGGTGCCAGGAGCCGCTCCCGTCGCCGCCGACCACGGGGCCGAGGACGTGACGCCCTTCCAGCCGCGGCCGTACATGGCCATGCCGAGGCCGAGCTGGCTCGGGTCGATGCCGGCGCGCAGGTACTCCTGCACCGCCTTGTCGGCGCTGAACTGTCGGTTGGCAGCCCGCGGGTCGGCGGGGTCGTCGTACAGGTTGGCCTGAGGACCGGCGAGCGCGGGGTCCCACGCGCCGTGCAGGTCGTAGCCCTGGACGTTGCCGTAGTCGAGATACTCGAAGATCGCCGGGTCGTTCCAGCCACCCGCCGCGATGTCGTCCGGGTTCGCCGGGAGGAACGCCGAGAGCAGGTAGTGCTTGCCCGTCTGCGCGCCGTACGCGTCCAGCTGCTTGCGGAACTCGGCGAGCAGCAGCTTGAAGTTCGCGCGGTCGTTGACGGTGTCGACGTGGTTGCCCACCTCGCCGTTGTTCGAGCCGGGCCACTCCCAGTCGATGTCGATGCCGTCGAACACGCCGGCGGCAGCGCCGGCCCCGCCGCGGCCGTCGATCACGGGGAGGTTGCCCTTGATGTAGATGTCGATGCACGACGACACGAACTTCTCGCGCGACGCCTGCGTCGCGGCAGCCTTCGAGAAGTTCTTGGACCAGGTCCAGCCGCCGATGGAGATGAGGGCGCGCAGCTGCGGGTTCTTCGCCTTGAGCTGCTTGAGCTGGTTGAACGAGCCGGCGAGCGGCTGGTCCCACGAGTCGGCGACGCCGGCCACGGAGTTCGCCGCGGTGTAGCCCATGCCGAAGTCCGCCCACGCGTCACCGGCACCGTCGGAGCCGTTCGGCCCCGTGCCCTGCGCCTTGTTCGCGATGAAGCACGTGAGGTTCTGGTAGTGGATGTTGCCGAACGAGTAGTTGATGTGCGTGAGGTCCTGCGCCGCGCCGGAGTCCTGGACCTTCTTGAGCTGGAAGTTGCGGCCGTACACGCCCCACTGCGTGAAGTAGCCGACGTTGCGGTAGCCGTTCACGTCGCTGTCGCCCGGGTGGGAGACGGCGGCGGGTGCGACCTCGGCGGCCTGAGCCGGCGCGACTCCCGCGAGGAGCCCGCCGACGAGCGCGACGGCGGTCGCGAGCGCCGCCACGCGCGCGCCGCGTCGGCGCCCGGCGCGGGGTGTTCTGGAGAAGAGGGACACGTCCATGGGTCCTGCCTCGTTGCTGGTGCGGTGGGCCACGTCGCCGTCCTCCGGAGTCGTCGTCGCCCTCGGGTCCTCTCGAACGTAATGACGCGGGCACCGTGGCGTTATCCGCGCTTCCCACATTGTTCATGGTGCGAACTTACCCGCCACGTAAGGGTTCCCCCGTAGGACAGAGGCGTGCAGAAGCAGACAAAGAGGCCTAAATCCACCCTGGCACGGGAGCCTCGATACGTACCGTGGCGACGGGGATCGTGGATTCCCCTCAGCGCCCCACCCGGTGCGCGAGCACGGTGAGCTCGACGCGCGAGCGCACCCCGAGCTTGCGGAACACCCGGCCGAGGTGAACCTCCACCGTGCGCACCGAGAGGTAGAGCTGGTCCGCGGCCTCCCGGTTCGACGCGCCCTGGACGACGAGCAGCGCGACGTCGAGCTCGCGCTCGGTGAGCTCGTCGGACCACCGCCCCCGGAGCTCGGCGAGCGCCTCGTCCGACACGTCGCTCTCCCGCACCGCGAGCCGGCACGCGTCCGGCGGCGCGGGACGGGTCGCCACCGCCGGCTCGGCCCCCGGTCGGGCCCCACCGAGGACTCCCGGCAGCGGCGTGTGCAGTCCCGCCGCGCGCGCCGCGGCGGCCCACGACCCGGGCGGCGCCCCGCCGGACGCCGTGCCGAGCGCGGTGCCGGGCGGGGCCGCCGCCAGGGCCCCGGACGTGGCGTCGTCCGCCACCGGCCCGCCGAGCAGCCGGACGACGTCGGCGTGCTCGTCCCGCGCGATCGTCGTCCAGGCGTCCGCCCCCGCGTCGTCGAACAGCTCGATCGCAGACAGGAAGAGGCCGTGCGCGCGCTGAAGCTCCCCCGCACGCACGAGGGCGCGCGCGCCGCAGAGGTCGGTCCGCGCGTGCTCGTACGGCGAGGCCGTGGTCCGGTTCACCCGCGTCGCCCGCTCGAGCGGCCCGGTGAGGTCCTCGGGCGCGGCGAGGGACACGTCGGCCCGGACGAGCGTCGCCGACCGCAGCGACGGCGGCAGCTCCTTCGCGTCCACCTTCCGTCGGGCCAGCGCGCGCTGCGCCGCGTCGTGACGTCCCGCGACGACCCACGCCTCGACGTCGTCCAGGCCCGGCAGCGGGAGCATGCGTGCGCTGTCGGGACGCTCACGCTCCGCCGCGAGCTCCAGCAGCGTGGCGGCCTGGGTCACGTGGTGCGCGAACGCCGCGCCCATCGCCCGGTCCACGAGGAGCCCGAGCCGGACCGGGCGGGACGTCGGGCTCGCGCAGGTCTCCTCGAGCGCCGTCGCGACCGGGCCGACGACGCCCCGGGTCATCATGTCGAGGCGCCGGGCGGCCGCGACCCCCAGACCGGCGAACGGCAGCCCGACCGGGAGGCGGAACGCCGCCTCGGCGAGCTCGTCCGCGGCACGCGTGAGGGTGCCGCGCCAGAGGTGCACGAGCGTCTGAGCGAGGCGCACGTGCGCCTCGGCCAGCGGGGTCAGCGCGGTGTCCGGGCCGTCGAACCAGCGGCCGCCGTCGCGGACCGGGGCGAGCGACGCGACGACGCTCGCGAGCGTCTGCGCCGCGTCCTCGAGCCGGTCGTCGGCCGCGAGGGCGAGGGCTCGTCCGACCTGCACCGACGCCTCGTGGTCCGGCCCGAGGTCCACGTCGGGGACTGCCGCGCGCTCGCCCACGCCGAACACCGCCGCCCAGGACCGGGCGAGCGCGAGCCCGGCGGCCGTCTCGTCGTCCTCGCACCAGGACGCGAGGAACGTCGCCGTGTCGAGGAGCTGGGACGTGCTCACGCCGTCGCCCCGCTCGGCGTGCAGCCGCGCCGCGTTGAGCACGCCCGACACGACCCCCGCCACGGCGTCCGGCGCCAGGTCGTCGGGCTGACCGCCGCGCAGGTAGGGCGAGAGCACGTCGTCGGGGACCTGGCCCTCGGCGAGCGTCAGCGCGGCGACGAGCGGCCCGAGCGTCCGGGCGCGCAGCGCGTCGTCGCCGCTCCGCGACGCCTTGCGCAGCCAGTCCGCCGCGTCCTGCACGTGGCCCGACCGCAGCGCGGCGACGCCCGCGATCGCGAACGCCTCGGCGCGGTGCTCGGTCGCGGCCTGGCTCGCGGCCTCGCGCGCCACCTCGTGCGCCCAGACGACGTCCCCGCGGTCCAGGTGCCGACGCGCGATCCGCAGCAGCCCCGGGACGAGCGCCGGGTCGCCGACGAGCGTCGCGAGCGCCGAGTGCCACACCGCGACGTCCTCCTCGCCCGCCCGGTGGTGCGCCTCCGCGAGCGCGACGTGCGCCGTCGTGCGCTCGGCGAGCCGGGCGTCCGCGTGGACCAGCGACCGCATGCGCGGGTCCACGAACGCGAAGCGTCCGCCCACGAGCGCGAGGTGCTCGGCGAGCGGGCCGTCGAGGACCCCGTCCATCGCGAGGCCGGTCGCCGACAGCAGCAGCTCGGTCCGGTCCACGACGGCGACGGCCGCGACCAGGAGCGCGTGCCGCTCCCCCTCGCTGAGGGCGGCGAGACGGTCGGCGAAGAGGGAGCGCACGGCGGGGACGGCCGGCAACGGGTCCGGGAGGATCGACCCGCCGGAGAGCTGCTCCGGCGTGAGCAGCGCCGCCGTCTGCGTCAGTGCCGCGGCGTTTCCGCCGAGGAGCCCCGCGAGACGGGCCGCGACGTGCGGCGCGACCGCGAGCCGGCGCTCGACGAGCAGCAGGTGCAGGGCGTCGGCCGGCGCGAGGGGCGGGACGACGCGGAGCTCGAACGGCCCGGAGGACGGATCCAGCGCGCCCGCGGTCGCCGTCCCGAGGAGCACGACCGGCGCGTGGCGCTGCGCGACGAGGCTGGCGAGGACCGCCCTGCTGAGCTCGTCCTGGAGGTGCAGGTCGTCGGCCACGAGCACGACCGTCGCGCCGTCGAACGACTCCACGAGCAGCTCGGCGAGAGCGACCGCCGCGACCTCGGGGAGGTACCCGAAGCCGGGGTCGACGGGCTCGAGGACGCGCGTGAGGCGCTCCGGGACGACGCCGCCCGCGAGCTGCGAGACCTGCGACACGAGCGACACCACCGCAGAGCCCGGCGCGGGCGCGCCCGCGGGCGGGCGACACCGCAGGGTGAGCGTCGGGCGTGCGAACGTGTACGACGCGACCGCCTCGCACACGAGCTCGAGCGTCGCGCTCGCCCCCATGCCGTGCTCGGCAGTCCACACGAGGCCGCCCTTGCCCTCGCCCACGGCCGCGAGCGCGCGGTCGACCTCCTGCGCGCGGGAGGAGAGCCGCTCCAGCCGGCGCGCGGACCGCGCGTCCGCGCGCCGGTGCGGCTCGGGAACCAGGTAGTCGTGCTGTTCTGACATGTCGGGACCCTCCGTCCGGGGGCTTCGTCGCCCGTCGACCGGATGAAATGTTAACAACCCTCCGTAAACAAGGGATCACCTCATCGTTTCCCGGTCGTCACACGATCGCCACCTGGGCCGACGGCGCTTGCCCCACCAGGGCGCGAGGGCTAGCCTGGCCTCGATCCCCGTCGTGGCCACGGTTCTCGTGCGCCCCGACCCGGGTGCGGCGCCCACGGCGCCGCCGCCACGAGAGCGAGGTGAGCCCCATGCCGGACGGCAGCAGTCATAGAACCGTGCACTGCGCGCTCACCCTCCGTGGCCCGCAGCCCGTCGCCTGAGTCGGCGAACTCTTCGAGGACTCCCGCGACCGGCCGTCGTCCCGCGCGGGGAGGTCGCCAGTGCGCACCGCGCGCGCCGTCGTGCGCGCCGCTGGACCACCCGCTGACGCACCCGCCGACCCGCCCGCGCCCGCCGCCCACCCCGTGGCGCGCGCCCGTTGTCGTCGGCCCGCCGAGAAGGACGACCACCATGACCCAGCGCTCGCCTGCCACCGAGAACCGGACCCGCCCCGCACACCCGACCCTGCGGGACGCGCGCGCCGTCCGACCTCATCGACGCCGCGTCCGCCGACCGAACCTGGAACGCCAGTCGATCTCCTTCACCGTCGGCCTGTACGTGTTCATCTGCGTCGCGCTGCTGCTCGCGCACGTCACCGCCGGAGGTGTCTGATGACGACGACGCTGCCCGAGCCCACGGGCCTCGCCCCCGCACCCGCCGCAGACCGCGTGCTCCCGGCGCCCGCGCGCGGCGGGCTGGACCTCCACGCCCGCGCGCACGGCACCGGCGCCCCCCGGTTCGACCCGCGCGTCCTGCGCTCCCGCTGGGTCCAAGTCGGCGTGGGCGACCCCGACGCGACGGCCCGCGCCGCCGAGCACGGCGTCGACTTCGCCGCCGCCGGCGGCCGGGTCTGGGAGACGGACGCCCACGTGTACCTCCCCGTCACCGCGACACGTCGCGACGGCGACCGGGTCGTCTACGAGCGGATCGTGCTCGCCCTCTCCCCCGACGTCGTCGTGACGGCCCAGCCGCAGCGGCACTACGGCGTCTTCGACAAGGCGATCGCCCGCATGCGGCGCACCCCGTGGCTCATCGGCTCCTCCTACGGCGTGGCGTACGCGCTGCTGTACGCGCTCAACGAGGCGGCGGACCGCGTCGTGGCGTACGCGAGCGACCTGCTCGAGGACATGTCCGACGAGATCGACGAGGCCACCCGCGGCGTCGACTCCCGGGGCCGGGAGATCGGGGTGAGCGACATGCAGGACACCATCACCCGCATGAACCGTGCGGAAGAGATCGTCTCGCGCGCCCAGGAGTCCCAGCTCTCGCTCGCCCGCGCCGCACGGCACCTGCGCAGCGAGATCGCGGACTCCGACCCCGTGCTCGCCGGGCTCGTCGAGACCCTGGTCGCGGACGTCGACGGGGTCAAGCAGCACGCCGGGTTCGAGCACGACAAGGTGCGCTACCTCCAGCAGGCGATCATGACCTCGCTCGACGTCAAGCAGGCCCAGATCGTCAAGGTCTTCACGATCATCACCGCCGTGTTCCTGCCGCCGACGCTCATCGCATCGTTCTACGGCATGAACTTCACGCACATGCCGGAGCTCGACCGCCCCTCCGGCTTCACCGTCACCGTACTGCTCACGCTGGTGGCGGCCGTCATCCCGCTCGCCTACATCAAGCGCCGCGGCTGGCTCCGCTGAGAGCCCTCCCGTCCACCGAGCCTGGACCCTGGCGGACCGGGGACCTCTCTCGGTGGGCGGGCGTCAGGCCTCCAGGATCAGGGTGACGGGGCCGTCGTTGACCAGCTCGACGGCCATGTGCGCGCCGAACCGCCCGGTCGCGACCTCGACCCCGCGCTCGCGCAGCCGCGCCACGACCGCCTCGACCAGCGGCTCGGCGACGGGCCCGGGGGCCGCGCCGTTCCACGACGGTCGGCGGCCCTTCTTCGTGTCGGCGTACAGCGTGAACTGGCTGACGACCAGCACGGGCGCGCCCTCGTCCTGCACCGAGCGCTCCCCCGCGAGGATCCGGAGCTCCGCGATCTTGCGCGCGATCGTCTCGACCTGCGCGTCGCCGTCGTCGTGCGTCACGCCGACGAGCGCGAGCAGGCCCGGACGGTCGATCACCCCGACGACCTCCGGCGACCCGTCCTCGGCCACCACGCTCACGCTCGCGCGCGAGACGCGCTGCACGACGGCCCTCACGAGCGACGCTCCGCGTCACCGGTCGGGACCGCGGTCGCGCCGTCGAGGACCGGCCGCACGACGCCCACGGGCCGGCCCGCGCCGAGCACGGGCACGTCGCCGAGCGCGGCCAGCGCCGCGTCGTCGGCCCCCGCCACGCCGAGCGCGCCGAGGCGCCGGAGCGCGGCGGCGAGCAGCGCCGGGCGCGGGCGTGACGCGCCGTCGAGCACCTTGAAGGCGAGGGCGCTGCCGTCGGGCAGGCCGGCGCCGTAGACACCGTCGGCACCGTCCTTGGCGGCCAGGCCGGGCACCGCGCGCATCGCGAGCGTCGCGTCCCGGCCCGTCCCGCCGACCATCTCCGGGAACGCCGACATCGCGCGGGCGACCTGCGTCTCCGCCGAGCGCGGGTCGCGCTCCGGGGCGCCCGCGAGCAGCCCGAACGCGCGTGCGAGGCCGCGCACCGTCGTCGAGAAGAGCGGCGCGCCGCAGCCGTCGACCGTCACGTGCTCGACCGGCACCCCGGTCGCCTCGGCGACCGTCTCGCGGACCGCGACCTGGAGGGGGTGGTCGACGTCCAGGTAGGTGGCGGTGTCCCAGCCGGCGGCGACGCACGTCGCCAGCATCGCCGCATGCTTGCCCGAGCAGTTCTGCGTGATCGCCGACGGCCCGTGGCCCTCGAGCTGCCACGCGAACGCGGCGGGCGGGTGGAGCGGCATGTCGGGCGTGTTCCGCAGCGCCGACTCGTCGAGCCCGACGCTCTCGAGGATCTCCCGGACCCCCGCCAGGTGCTCCGGCTCCCCGTTGTGGCTCGCCGCCGCGAGCGCGAGGAGGCGCGGCGGGAGGACGAGGCCGTGCCGCAGCATCGCCACGGCCTGAAACGGCTTGACGCTCGACCGCGGCCAGATCACCGCGTCGGCGTCGCCGCGCTCCAGGACCGGCGCACCGTCCGCGCCCAGCAGCACCAGGTGCCCGGCGTGGACGGACTCGACGAGATCACCCCGCACGACCTCCGCGATCGGCACGGCGGCGCGCTCGACCCCGCCGTGGACGTGCGCGGTCACCGGCGCGCTCACCAGCCGCCCGGGCGGCCGGACGAGCCGTTGCCGCGTCCGTTGCCGTACGGCTGGAGGCGCGGACGCACGTCGACGAGGTAGACGATCGCGGCCACCACGGCGATGAGCCCGAGGAAGCCGAGGTTCACGCCGCCACCGAGCGGCAGCGAGAGGAACCCGAGCGCCGCGGCGACGCCCAGGATCGCGAGCCAGATCGGCTTGGTGAGCTTGCCCTCGGCGGTGAAGGCGCTCGCCGGACGCCGGATCGCGTCGACGAGCGCGAAGAGCTGCGTCCCGAACACGACGAGCGAGAGGACGAGGTAGACGATCCACTGCAGCGACCCGATGATTCCCACGGCACGAGCCTACGGTCTGGCGAGGGGCCACGGCACCACCCGCAGCCCCGCCGAGCGGGCCGCGGCCACCACGTGCGGGTCCCAGGCGGCGACGATCGTGTCGCCGTGCCCGACGGCGAGGGCGCTCGCCACGTGCACCGCGTCGTTGCTGCGCATCGCGCCCGTCGCGACGAGCGCGGCCGCGCGGTCGGCGACGGCACCGGAGACCTCGACCACATGCAGCGCGGGCCGCAGCACGTCCCACGTGCCGACCGCGCGCGCGTGCCCCGCGGCGTCGAGCACGCCGCCCCGCGCTCCGGCGGCGAGCGCCGCCCGCACCTCGACGTCGGCGAGGCGGCTCGTCACGACGACGTCCGCGCGGTTCCACAGACGGCTCGCCAGGGCGGAGCCCGCCTCGGGGACGCAGAGCTTCACCAGCGCGCTCGCGTCGAAGTAGACCAGGGCCATCGGGGCCTCAGCGCCGGATCCGGCGCACGAGCGCCGCCACGCCGCCCCCGCGGGCCGACCGGGCGCCGTCCGCGGGTCGCGCGCCGTCCGGGCTCGCGGGCCGCGCGTCGACGTCGCCGCCGGGCACCGCGTGGACCGGGCGCTCGCCCGCCGCAGGGACCAGGACGCCGTCGCGCACGAGCTCGGTGACGAGGTCGGCCGTCGCGACGCCGGTCAGCCGGGCGACAGGGACGCCGCGCTCGGTGATGACGACCTCCTCACCCTCCCTGGCCCGCTCGATCCACGACTTGAGCTCGGCGCGCAGGGCGCTGACAGGGACCTCCATGCCCTGACGGTACCGGCCCGGGGCGCCGCTGTGCAGGGTGAAGAACGTCCCGTTCGCCCGGCAGGCCAGGATCGCCCGCTCAGAGCTCGGGGAGGGCGTCGCGCGCCTGCTGCGGCGACGCCCCGGCCGCCTCGAGGAGGTCCACGATCGGCGACCGCACGAGCATGACGAGCGACTGCACCTGCCAGTCCCCGTCACCGAGGGCGTGCGGGTCGGCGCCGTGCGCGACCTCGAGGAGGACCTCGCGCGCCACCGCCGGGTCGCGCCCTGCGCCGACCGCCTCCGCGAGCACGTGCACGCCCGCCCCGAACCGCGCGACGAGGTCCGCGACGCCGTCGAGCGCCCGTTCGTCGGGGCCGCTCGCGACGGGCATCGCGCGGCGCGCCAGCACGCGGACGCTGCGCATCGCGCGGTCCACGAGCACCGCCTGCCGTTCGAGCCCGCCGAGCTCGTCCCGGTGCCGCAGCCCCGCCGCGCTCACGCGCGCGAGCTCGCGCGCCGACGACGCGGACGACTGCCACTCCTCGAGCGCGCCCTCCGAGGCACGGCCCTTGACGAGCGCCGCGTCGAGGTCGGTGCGGTCCCGCGCGCGCAACCCCCGCGCGAGGACGTCGAGCACTGCGGCCAGCTCCGTCGTCGCCTCGGCGCCCAGCAGCCGCGGCCGACGCCGCGGGTCGCCCGGCGTGAGCGCCGCGACCGCGAGCGCGACGGCGCCGCCCACGAGCGCGTCCGTCCACCGCCCCAGCGGGCCGCCCGCCTGTGCGGCCGGGAGCCCGACGATGACGATCGCCTGCACCCCGGCCTGCGTCGTGAGCATCGCGCCGCGGTCGATGAAGCGCGCCGCGAGCGCGGAGACGGCGAGCACGACGGCGACCTGCCACCACCCCGACCCGATCGCGTGGACCACGAGGTCGCCGAGCCCGACGCCGATCGCGACCCCGACCGCGAGCTCGAGCACGCGCCGGAGCTGGCGGTCCTGGCTGAACCCGAGGCAGATCCACGCGGAGACCGGCGCGAAGAACGGGGCCGTGTGGCCCAGCCCGTACCGGGCGATGCCGAACGCGAGGCCCGCGGCGGCCGACGCCTGGAGGATGGGCCACAGCGCGACGCGGACGCGCGACGCGCCCTGGCGGATCCGCGCCCGCAGGAGGAGCCGCCGCCACGCGGTCCGGGCGACGTCGACCGCGCCGGGACCCGGGTCCGCGCGCGACGCCGGCCCGCGGCTCACAGCATGCTCGTGGGCGCGCCCTCGCCGCGGGGCGTGATCCCCCGACCGACGGGGCCGCGGGGCGCGGGACGGTCGACCGAGACTCCCTCGCCCGGCACCACGACCTCCTGCGCCGCGGAGATCGCGCCGCCGTCGCAGTCGACGAGGAGCTCCGCGTCCTCGGGGACGCTGCGCTTGAGGACCGCGAGCGCGATCGGGCCGAGCTCGTGGTGGCGCGCGACCGACGTCACGGCGCCGACGGCGCGCCCGTCGAGCGTGACCTCGGCGCCGGGCACGGGCAGCAGGTGGCCGGAGCCGTCGAGGTGCAGCATGACGACCCGGCGCGGCGGGCGACCGAGGTTGTGCACGCGCGCGATCGTCTCCTGACCGCGGTAGCAGCCCTTGTGGAGGTGTACGGAGGTGCGCAGCCAGTCGGTCTCGTGCGGGATCGACCGGTGGTCGATCTCCATCGCGAGGCGCGGCCGCCACGCCTCGACGCGCGCGGCCTCGCTCGCCCACGTGCCGACGAGCCGCCACCCGGCCGCCTCGCGCGCCGCGACGGCGTCGGCCAGCCCGGCCTGCCGCACCAGCACGAGCCGCCAGGGCCGCTCCATGCCGGGGTGCTCGTCCTCGGGCGGTCCGTAGCGCGTGCCGCCGCCGGTGACGCGCGGCCACGGGTCGCGCCACGTGACCGGCTCGCCCTCGGCACCCTCCGCGTCGACGGGCTCGCCGAGCGCCGCCCAGTCGTCGGTCGCGTCGGCGATCTCGACGCGGAGCATGAACTTCATGCGGTCCAGCCACGCGGCGAGGTCGGCCGCGTGCGAGCGCTCGGTGACGAGCCACGTCGTCTCCCCGTCGTCGACGACGGACGCCGCGTGCTCGACGTGCCCCTGCGGGGAGAGCACGAGCAGCTCCGTCGACGTGCGCGGGGCGAGGTTCGCCAGGTCCTGGGACGTGATGGAGTGCAGCCAGCTCAGCCGGTCCGGGCCCGTGACCGTGACGACGCCGAGGTGCGACTGGTCGACGACGGCGCCGCCCGTGCGCAGGGCGCGCTGCTCGCCGGTCGGGTCGCCGTAGTGCCAGGCGACGCCCTCGTCGGGGCCGATCGCGGGCACCGCGCCGTGGCGCGACAGGAGCGGGCTGGTGTAGCCGGTGGTCACGGGTGGTCCTCCTTCGTCGGCACGTCCGGGCCTGCCGGTGTCCCCGGGGCCGCCGGTCAGGCCGACGGGCGCCGGGTCAGCTTCGCGGACGCGTACGACTGCAACGGTTCGCCGAAGGCCGCCAATTCCCACACCCACAGGAGCTGGCCCTCGACGAACCCGTAGAGCCGCTTCGAGGCGGTCACCTCCGACGCGGTGGACGTGCGCGCGATGAGGTCGCTGGCCAGGTCGACCCGGCCGTTGCCGACCGCACCGAGGTAGACGGACACGCGGCCCGCGGGGTCGGCGATCAGCACCTCGAGCGGGTGGCGATCGTCCTCGAGCCCGTCGGGCCGGTCCGTCGAGACGCGCCAGTAGCCCGTCTCGGTGGACCACACGGGCGCGTCGGCGGCCGCGGCCTCCAGCGTCGCGCCGTCACGCTCGGGCCAGGCCCCGTCCTCCGGGACCGTCTCGGGGACCTCGGCCTCGAGGACGCGCAGCGTCGACTCGTAGCGCAGGTACGGACCGCCGTCGTGGTCGAACACGACGTCGTGGACGAACGGCGTCTCCTCGATGCCCGGGTACTTGACGACCCCCTCGCCACGCCAGCTCCCGACGAGCCAGGCGAGCGGGTAGACCTCGGGCGCGAGACCTTCGGGGAACTCGAACGGCATCAGCGACCACCTCTCGGAGTCGGGCGGGGCGACGGGCACGCGCGGGGCAGGGTCCCGCGCGACAGCGTCAGCGCTGGCCCTTGTAGAGCTTGTAGACGACGTACCCCGCGAACCACGTGATGGTGATCGTCGCCGCGATCAGCAGGCCGAGGAAGATCAGCTCGAGAGTGTGCGGACTCATGCGCCCGATCCTACCGGCCGGGCGGGTGCGCCACGCCGCGGCCCGGGAGCGGCTTCCCCGGAGGGCTACGCTCGGCCGCGTGACCGACACCGCGCCGCTCCCCGTGGCCCCCCGTCAGCGCTCGCTCGTCGTCAAGGCCACGTCGGGGCTCGACCGTCCCGAGGCCGCCAACCAGGCGTTCACCGTCGCCGCCGCGGCCGTCGCCGCGGGCGTCGAGGTGAGCGTGTGGCTCACCGGGGAGGCCGCGTGGTTCGGGCTCCCGGGGCGCGCCGCCGAGCTGGAGCTCGAGCACGCGGCTCCTCTGCCCGACCTGCTCGACGCCGTGCTCGCCGCCGGCACCCTCACCGTGTGCACGCAGTGCGCCGCCCGGCGCGGCATCACGGCCGACGACGTGCTGCCCGGCGTGCGCATCGCGGGTGCCGCGGTGTTCGTCGAGGAGGCGCTGCGCGAGGGCGCCCAGGCTCTCGTCTACTGACCCGGGCGGCCGACCGGCCGGTCCAGGGTGCGTCAGCGCGCGGGCGCGACCCGGCGCAGCAGCAGGTACAGCTCGCAGCCCAGGCACAGGCCGAACGCCGCGTTGAGGACGGCGGCCACCAGCGCGAGCGCCGCCGCGGCCGGCACGGCCCCCTCGACGCCCAGCAGCCCCAGCACGACCCCCGCACCGGTGATGACGAGACCGACCGCCTGCGCGAACCGCGGCGGCCGGGGGTCCTCGCGCTCCGCCGTCGGGCCGATGCGCGGGAGGACGACCACCCGGTAGACCCAGGCCTGCCACGTGCCCTGCGCGCCCCGGACGGCACCGACCAGGAAGCTCGCCGCGACGACCGCGAGCAGCACGAGCGCGGCGGGCGACGTCCACAGGAGGATCACGACCGCGAGCAGCAGCGCCGTGATGCCGGCACCCGCGCGCGGGCCGCGCGGGTCGATGCCGGCGGGCGCCGCCGGGGGTTCGGCGGCGGTGTCCCCACGGCCGGCCTGGTCGCTCATGCGGTCTCCCTCGGGTTCTGGCCGTCGGGGACGGCGCGGTCAGGCGTCGCGCACGCTCGCGGGGAAGCCCGGGTCCGCGACGGCGAGCGCCGCGAGCGCCTGGGCCCGGTTCATCCCCCCGCTCGCGCGGGCGACCTCCCGGCCCTCCGCGTCGAGCACGAGGACGGTCGGCGTGCGCAGTATGCCGAATGCTCGCACCAGGTCGAGGTGGTCGTCGACGTCCATCTCACGATGCGTCACGTCGACGTGCGCCGCGCTCACCTCGCCGAGGACGCGCGCGGTCGCCCGGCACGGCGCGCACAGCTCCGCCGAGAACTGCACGAACGTCCCGCGGGCGCCGAGCGCGACGCCGTGGGCGGGCCAGTCGAAGGGCGACGCGTCGTGGTCCGCCGAGGCTCCGGGAGACGTCGTGCGCGCCGTCCGCACGACCCCCTGACGCCGCTGCCACCACACGCCGAGCGCGAGCGTCGCGAGCAGGGTCGCCCCGAGGAGGACGACGGGCAGCGCGGACGGCGTCATCCCACGATCACCCGCCCGACGACGAAGATCAGCGTCCCGCCGACGGCGACCGGGAGCGCCGTCGCGGAGAACGCGCCGAGGCGGCCTCGCAGCTCCGGGAGCTGGTCGAAGAGCGCGTGGAGCGACGCGACGAGCAGACCCGCGACGACGCCGGACCAGACGCCGCTCAGCAGGTCGAGGTCGGGCATGACGTACCCGACGGCGCCGCCCGCGGCGACCGCGAGGCCCAGGGTGAGCGCGGCGTTGGTCCAGCCGCCGAGCGGGAGCGCGGAGACCGCGGAGGCGACGGCGAGCGCGACCGCGCACGTCACGACCAGGGACTCGCCCGCGTCCGTGCGGCCGGTCGCGATCCAGCCCGCGCACGACGTCGCGACGACGATCCCGCTCACCGTCCCGATGAGCGACTCGACCAGGCGCGGGCGGCCGTCCCGCCGCAGGAGCTCGGCCACGAAGGCGAGCACGACGGCGAGGGCGAGCACCACGGGCAGGTGGCGCAGCGCGGGCTCACCGTGCGTCGCGGCGGTCGCGCCGACGGCGCCGAGCCCGGCGAGCGCGATGACGACGCGCGTGCCGCCGTGGACCGGGATGTCGAGCAGGCGCGGCCACCCGATCGCGACGATCAGCGCCAGTGCCCCCGACGCCGCGGCGAGCGGGAGCGGGCCGAAGAACGCAGCGACGGCGATGCCTGCGGCGAGGCACGCCGTGACGACGGCCCGGGTCGAGAGGTCCACGCGGTCAGCGCCCCGTTCGGGGGTCGCGGGAGGGCATCGGGTCGTGCAGCACGCCTCAGAGTGTCGCAGAGTCTCCCGCCGGACCGCCTACCCGCCCCCGGCACGCGCTTCCGTGAGACGTTCGCCGTCTGCGCGCCCGGCACGCGATACGGTAACCATCCACGGACCGAGAACGTGGCCGATGACGTGGCGAGCCCCGCAGAGGTACGTCCCGGCCCGGTCGCCACGCGTCGACGCCCGGGGGCGCCGCCCGCGCCCCGCGACCCGGAAGGAGGTGTCGGATGGCAGACCTGCTCATCCTCACCCCCGCGACAGGCGGTTCCGTCGAGGTGCTGCCCGCTCTCGGCCTGCTCTCGCACCGCATCCGGGTCCTGCCCATGGAGCCGTCGGCGCTCGTGGACGCACCGGACTCGGACGTCGTGCTGCTCGACGCGCGGCGCGACCTCGTCGCGGCCCGCACCACGTGTCGCCTCCTGCACGCCACCGGGCTCACCGTCCCGCTCGTGCTCGTCCTCACCGAGGGCGGGCTGACCGTCGTCACCGCCGAGTGGGGCGCGGACGACCTCCTCCTCGAGGGGGCCGGCCCCGCGGAGGTCGAGGCCCGGCTGCGCCTCGTCATCGAGCGGTCCGCGCGCGGGCCTGCCGAGGACGGGCCGCAGGAGATCGCGGCCGGCGAGCTCGCGATCGACGCGAGCGGCTACACGGCCCGGCTCCGCGGCCGCCCCATCGACCTCACGTACAAGGAGTTCGAGCTCCTCAAGTACCTGGTGCAGCACCCGGGCCGCGTCTTCACGCGCGCCCAGCTGCTCCAGGAGGTCTGGGGCTACGACTACTACGGCGGCACGCGCACGGTCGACGTCCACGTCCGGCGCCTGCGCGCCAAGCTCGGCCCCGAGCACGAGCAGCTCATCGGGACGGTGCGCAACGTCGGGTACCGGTTCGACCCGCCCAAGGACCGCCGCCCGGCCGAGGGCGCCGGCGAGGCCGAGGCGGACGCCGCCGGCTCGTCGGCCGACAGCGGACCCGGGACCCCGGTAGGTTCGTCCGGGTGACGCCCGACCCCTCCGACTTCACGTCCGCCCTGCCCGACGGCCCGTGGCGCCACGAGTTCGTCCCGGCCAACGGCGCGCGGTTCCACGTCGCGCTCGCGGGCCCCGAGGACCGCGGCGTGCGCGACCCGGGCCCGCCGCTCGTCGTCCTGCTGCACTCGTTCCCGCAGTTCTGGTGGGCCTGGCGCCACCAGATCGAGCCGCTCGCCGCCGCGGGCTACCGCGTCGCCGCGATGGACATCCGCGGCGTCGGCGCCTCCGACAAGCCGCCGATCGGCTACGACGCCCCGACCCGCACGCGCGACATCGCGGGGGTCGTGCGCTCGCTCGGGTCCGGGCGCGCCGTCGTCGTGGGACACGGCACGGGGGGCAGCCTCGCCTGGGCGATGGCCGCGCTCCAGCCCGCCGTGACGGCCGGCGTCGCCGCCTTCTCCGCCCCGCACCCCGCACGGATGCACACCTCAGCGCGCCGTCTGCTCACGCCCGCCGCGCTGCGGCAGCTCGCGTTCTACCAGGTGCCCACCCTGCCCGAGCGGGCGCTCGTCCGCGGCGACCTCGTGGCCGAGGTGCTCGCGGCCGGTGCGGCGACACCGTTCGCGCCCGACGTCGTCGAGACCTACCGCACCGTCATGCGCATCCCCTTCGCGGCGCACACCGCGATGGAGTCGCTGCGCTGGGCCGTGCGCTCGACGCCGCGCCCCGACGGCCGCCGATTCCTCGCCGCGCTCCGGCGCCCGGTCGACGTCCCGGCGCTCCAGGTCCACGCCGAGAGGGACGGGCTCGTGCGTCGCGATCTCGCCGACGCCGACGGCGCCGCGCTGGCCCGCGACTTCCGCTTCGAGGTCGTGGACGGTGCCGGCCACTTCCTCCCCGAGGAGGCGCCGGACGCCGTGACGGACCTGCTGCTCGACTGGCTCCCCACGACCGCCCGGGCCGAGCGCGAGCGCTGACCCTCAGCTCGTCTTGACGAGCTTCGCCGCCTTGACCGGGTCGACCTCGCCGACGCCGAAGGACGGGCACCACCGGGCGATCGTGCACGCGCCGCACGCGGGCTTCCGCGCGAAGCACACCCGACGGCCGTGGAAGATCAGCCGGTGCGAGAGCATCGTCCACTCGGACTTCTCGACGAGCCCGCCGACCACCTGCTCGACCTTGACCGGGTCCTCCTCGGTGGTCCACGCCAGGCGGCGCACGAGGCGGCCGAAGTGGGTGTCCACGGTGAGCCCCGGCACGCCGAACGCGTTCCCGAGCACGACGTTCGCCGTCTTGCGGCCGACGCCGGGCAGGGTCACGAGATCCTTCAGACGCCCCGGGACCTCGCCGTCGAACCGCTCGACGAGGGCCTGGCCGATGCCGATGACGGACTGCGCCTTCGCTCGGAAGAAGCCGGTGGGCCGCAGCAGCTCCTCGAGCTCCTCCCGGTCGGCACCCGCGTAGGCCGCGGCATCCGGGTAGCGCGCGAACAGCGCGGGGGTCGTGAGGTTCACGCGCTTGTCCGTCGTCTGCGCGGACAGGACCGTCGCGACCAGCAGCTCGAGGGGCGTCGTGAAGTCCAGCTCGCAGTGCGCGTCCGGATAGGTGACCGCGAGCTCGCGGTTGGTCCGGCGCGCGCGCCGGACCAGGGCGAGGTGCGACTCGGGCTTCGGTGCCCCCGTGCGGGCCTGCTCCGTGGTGGTCACGGACCCACCGTAGCCGCCGCCCCCGACACCCGAGTTGCAGCGGTAGGGCAGACTTGTCCTGGAACATTTCCGAGGACGAGACGATAGGACACCCCGCGTGGACGACGACGTTGTGCTCTCCGCCCCCCTGTTCGCGACGATGGACGCGGACGAGACGCGCACCCTCTTCGAGTCGATGCAGCAGATCGAGCTCTCGCGCGGAGACGTGCTGTTCCGCGAGGGCGAGCCGGGCGACCGCCTCTACGTGATCGCGAGCGGCAAGATCAAGCTGGGGCGCCGCTCCAACGACGGCCGCGAGAACCTCCTGTCGATCCTCGGCCCCGGCGAGATGTTCGGGGAGCTCTCGCTGTTCGACCCGGGCCCCCGCACCGCGACCGCGAGCTCCGTCGCCGACTCCGTCATCTACGAGCTCGGGCACGACCAGCTCGTCGAGTGGATCGAGAAGCACCCGAGCGTCGCCAAGCACCTGCTCAACGCCCTCGCACGGCGCCTGCGCCGCACCAACGAGACGCTGGCCGACCTCGTCTTCTCCGACGTCCCCGGCCGCGTCGCCAAGGCGCTGCTCGACCTGTCGACCCGCTTCGGCGAGGAGACGGACGAGGGCATCCGCGTCGCGCACGACCTCACGCAGGAGGAGCTCGCGCAGCTCGTGGGCGCGTCGCGCGAGACCGTGAACAAGGCGCTCGCCGACTTCGCGACGCGCGGCTGGGTGCGCCGCGAGGGCCGGGCCGTCGTCCTGCTGGACATGGACCGCCTGGAGCGCCGCGCGCGCTGACCGACCACCGACGAGAACGGGGTCGGCGACCGGGTCCGCGAGGACCTGGCCGCCGACCCCGTTCTCGTGCCGGAGGCGCGTTACTCCGCGAGCTCCACGACGATCTCGACCTCGACCGGGGCGTCGAGCGGCAGGACCGCGACGCCGACGGCGCTGCGGGCGTGGACGCCCGCCTCCCCGAAGATCTCCCCGAGGAGGTTGCTCGCGCCGTTGACCACGCCGGGCTGTCCCGTGAACGACGGGTCGCTCGCGACGAACCCGACGACCTTCACGACGCGGGCGACCTGGTCGAGGTTCCCGACGACGTCGTGCACGGCGGCGAGCGCGTTGAGCGCGCACTGCCGGGCGAGGGCCGCGGCGTCGGCGGGCGGGACGAGCCCCTCGCCGTCACCCACCTTGCCCGTCGCGGGCAGCGCGCCGTCCACGAACGGGAGCTGGCCCGACGTGTGGACGTACCGGCCCGACCGCACGGCGGGCACGTAGGCGGCGACGGGCGCCGCCACCGGGGGCAGGGCGAGGCCGAGCTCCGTCAGGCGCGCGGCGATCGTCCCGGCGGGGAAGCCCGCCACTACTTCTCCCCGGTCGGGCGCTTCAGGTAGGCGACGAGGCCGTTGCCGTCGGGGCCGGTGACGACCTGGACGAGCTCCCAGCCGTCGGAGCCCCACTGGTCGAGGACGGCCTTGGTGTTGTGGATGATGAGGGGGATGGTCGCGTACTCCCACGTGGTTGCCATGGGGCGAGCGTAGTCGGCCGCCGCAGGCGCCACCCGCGAGCACCGCCGCGGGATGCTTACACAACCCGCACACCCGCGAGCCCCGGGATCCCGGGGCCCCCTCAGGGTCGCTCCCGTAGGGTTGTCACCATGGCTTCCCCTGTGCGTCCTCGCGGCCGGCAGATCAACGCGTACCAGCTCGTCGCCCTCTTCCTGGCGTTCGTGCTGGTCTCCGGCGTCGGCGGCGTGCTCGCCGCCGGGCTGCTCGTCCCGCTCGCCGCCGGGGCGAACACGGCGACCGACACCGCCGTCGAGGTCTTCGACGAGCTGCCGGCGGACCTCGAGCCCGGCCCCCTGTCGGAGCAGTCGCGCATCTACGCGAACGACGGCACGACGCGCCTCGCGACGTTCTACACCGAGAACCGCATCGTCGTCCCGCTGGACCAGGTCTCGGAGCCCATGAAGAACGCGGTCATCGCGATCGAGGACAAGCGCTTCTGGGACCACGGCGGCGTCGACGTCGAAGGCCTCCCGCGCGCGGTCGTGAACAACATCACGGGCGGCGACACCCAGGGTGCCTCGACGCTCACGCAGCAGTACGTGAAGAACGTGCTCATCGAGCAGGCGGTCCGCGAGGACGACACCATGGCGCTCTACGAGGCCAACGAGAAGTCGCTCGGGCGCAAGGCGCGCGAGGCCAAGCTCGCCATCGCGCTCGAGAAGAAGATGACCAAGGAGGACATCCTCCAGGGCTACCTCAACATCGCCCAGTTCGGCCGCTCGGTCTACGGCGTGGAGACGGCGGCGCGGCACTACTTCAACAAGAGCGCGATCGACCTCAACTACGTCGAGGCCGCGACGATCGCGGGGATCACGAAGGCCCCGTCGACGTACGACCCGACGACGGAGCCGGAGAACGCGCAGGGACGGCGCGACGTCGTGCTCAACCAGATGTACCAGCAGGGGTACATCACCCGGGAGGAGTACGACACGGGCCGGGCCCAGCCGATCGCCGAAACGCTCGCGGTCCAGCCGCTCGAGGCCGGCTGCCAGGCCGCGCAGGACGGTGCCGCGTTCTTCTGCGACTACGTCACGAAGATCATCATGTCCGACCCGGTGTTCGGCGAGACCAAGGAGGAGCGCCAGACGCTGCTGTACCGCGGTGGGCTCGACATCTACACGACGCTCGACCCCGGGATGCAGAAGGCGGCGCAGCAGCACGCGTCGGCGGCGGTGCCGGCGGACGACCCGAGCAAGGTCGAGGACGCGATCGTCACCGTGGAGCCGGGGACCGGCAAGATCCTCGCGATGGCGCAGAACCGCGCGTTCGACAACACCCAGGACCCGGCGCCGAACACGACGGCGGTGAACTACAGCGTCGACCAGGCTCACGGATCGTCGAACGGGTTCTCCCCCGGCTCGACGTGGAAGCCGTTCGTGCTCGCCCAGTGGCTCAACGAGGGGCACTCGCTCTACGAGACGGTCAGCGCGAACAAGCGGACCTGGATCGGCCGGAGGGACTTCCACGCGAGCTGCGACGCGGCCGAGCTCGGCCGCGACCCGTGGACCCCGGCCAACTCGGACGGCCCGGGCTCCGGGTCGATGTCGGTCCTCAAGGCGACGTACAACTCGGTCAACACCGCGTACACGACGATGGCGAGCCAGCTCGACCTGTGCGGCGTCGCGAGCACCGCGGCAGCAGCCGGGTTCCAGCCGTCGATGCTCGACGACGAGGGTGAGGTGAAGGTCCGTCCCTCGATGATCCTCGGCACCCAGAACTCCTCGCCGCTGCAGATGGCCGCCGCGTACGCGACGTTCGCGAGCGGCGGCACGTACTGCGCTCCCGTCGCCATCACCAAGGTCCTCAGCTCCGACGGTGAGGAGCTCCCGGTGCCGGCGGCCGACTGCAAGGCGAACGCGATCGACCCGGCCGTCGCGAACACCGTCACGTACGCGCTCGAGCAGGTGCTCACGCAGGGCTCGGGTCGAGGCAACGGCCTGGCGGATGGTCGTCCCGCCGCTGGGAAGACCGGCACGGCGAACAACAACACGCACACCTGGTTCATCGGGTACACCCCGCAGGTCGTCACCGCGGTGTGGATCGGCAACGCCGAGAGCGACGTCCCGATGAACATGCTCGACACCGGCCGATGGTTCACGATCAACGGCAAGTCACGGTCGTTCTGGTACGGCTCGAGCCTGGCCGCCCCGACCTGGCGCGACTACATGAACCAGATCCTCGCCGGGAAGCCCGCCCCGGGCTTCTCCGGGCCCGACTGGAACCGGGTCAACGCCCCCGCACCGCCGCCCCAGGCGCCGTCCGACCCGGAGGACGGCGACGGCGACCAGGGTGGCGGTGACCAGGGTGGCGGTGACCAGGGCGGCGGCGAGCAGGGTGGCGGCGACGAGCCTGACGCCGACGCCGGCGGAGGGCGTGACGACCGCGGTGACCGCGGGAACGGGGCCGGCCGCGACGACGTCGACCTCGGCGAGTGGTTCGACAACCTCGGCGGCGGGGGGAACGGCTGAGCGCCGTCGGCTGGCGCCGGGCCCTGCGCGGGCTCGGCGCGCTCGCCGCTGTCGGTGCGGCGGGCCTCGCGTACGCGCACGTCGAGACCAAGCTCTTCACGCTCCGCCGGGTGACCGTGCCCGTGCTGCCCGCCGGCACGCCCGACCTGCGCGTGCTCCACGTCTCGGACCTCCACCTGGTCCCCAGCCAGCGCCGCAAGATCGAGTGGGTGCGCTCGCTCGCCGAGCTCGAGCCCGACCTCGTCGTCGACACGGGCGACAACCTCGCCCACGTCGACTCCCTCGACCCGTTGCTGCACGCGCTCGAGCCGCTCCTGTCGACGCCCGGCGCCTTCGTCATGGGGTCGAACGACTACTACGCGCCCGTCCCCAAGAACCCCGCGCGATACCTTCTGCCGGACGCACGCGTGCCGTTCGCGACCCAGGCGCGGCTGCTGCCCGCGGGCGAGCTCGCCGCCGCGATGCGCGACGCGGGCTGGGTCGATCTCACGAACCGTCGTGACGTCCTCGAGGTGGGCGGCGTCCGCCTCGACCTCGTCGGCGTGGACGACCCTCACCTCGACCGGGACGTCTTCCCGGCTCCCCCCGTACGGGACGCCCCCCGCGCAGGCTCCGGGGCGCCGTCGAGCGACGGCCCGGTGCTCCGCGTCGGGGTGACGCACGCGCCGTACCGGCGCGTCCTGGACGCCATGCACGACGACGCCGCGGACCTGGTCCTCGCCGGCCACACCCACGGCGGGCAGCTCTGCGTGCCCGGGTTCGGCGCGCTCGTGACGAACTGCGACATCGACCGCCAGCGGGCCAAGGGACTGCACGGCTGGCCCGGCGAACGACCCGACGCACCCGGCGGCGACGACTCGACGTGGCTGCACGTCTCCGCCGGGGCGGGCACCTCGCCGTACGCGCAGGTGCGGTTCGCGTGCCGCCCCGAGGCGACGCTGCTCACCCTGACGGCACGCTGACCCGGTCGCTCGTACCGTCCCCGCGAGGGCGGGCACCCGGTGTCGCACGGGTCACGGGAATCGAGTTTCGTCGCACGGCACTTCGTCGGCTATTCTGGGCAGGCTTCCCGCGCGGAAGACGAGGTCTCCTCGTCGACCATCTCGCGGACGAGCAACCGGGGTGTGGCGCAGCTTGGTAGCGCGCTTCGTTCGGGACGAAGAGGTCGCAGGTTCAAATCCTGTCACCCCGACCAGGCGGAAGGCCCGGAATCACAACGATTCCGGGCCTTCGTCATGTCAGGGGTCGAGTGACCCGTTCGTGGTCCCGGCTCGGCGATCGAGGTCACCACCGGTCGACGTCCTTGAGATGTCCCGCGTTCCGGAGGCCGACGGCGACGCGCAGCACGCGGTTCGCCGCCTGACGGTCAGCGCGCCGTGCCCGAGTCGTCGCACGGCGGATCGATCTCCACCCCTGCCGCCTCCGCCTCCCCCACCAGGAGGACGAGGGCACGCTCCATCGCCGTCGGCTGCAGCTTGCCGACCTGGTGCCCGTGCGGGTGATCGAAGAACGCGAGCAGGCACAGCAGGAGCGTGACGACGAGCGCGACGCTGCCCATGAGCAGGCCCTGCGTCGCAGCACGCTCCGCCGAGTCGGCGAAGAAGAGCAGGAAGACGAAGACGGTCCCGGAGACGACGAAGAGCACCAGCCACAGCGGCAGGGGGATCAGGCCTTCCGCACCGTGCACGCGGGACTGGCGGGCGTCCTCGCGGGCCGCGGTCTGGTCCATCCAGCGGTCGTAGGCGGACTGCTGGGTGTCCGACGCGGGGACGACGTCGCGGATCGTCCGGTAGAGCGCGACCCCCCACGGGTTCACCGCCTCGCCGAGCTCGCCGTCCGCCATCTGCTCCCACTCCTCGGAGACCACGTAACGGGCGTAGCAGACGAGCTCTCCGGACAGCCGGGCCGCGTCGTCGGGCGCGAGGAACTGTGCGGTCTCGAGCTGCTGCACGACGATCCGCGCCTCCGACTCGGCGCCGCTCCGCGCCTCGTCGTACGACTCGAACGCGAGGAAGACGATGAACCCCAGGAGCACCGAGAAGCCGGTGGCGACCACGCCGAAGACCCCGGAGGCCCGGTCGCCGTCGCTGAACCGGCTCCCGGCGGGTGCGCGCCGCCGGACGAGCAGCATCGCCGCGACGGCCACCGCGACGACGGCGACGGTCACGATCGCGCCGACGACGATGCTCACGGCACCTCCTCCGCGCGGGTACCGCCGCACGATGCGCGGCGGGTGCTGTCCTGGTCAGCCTGCCCCGCGCGCCGCCCCGGGTCGTCACGCGAAACGCATGAACGCCGGCGCGTGCCGCCGCACCTCGCACCGTGCACGAGAACGCGCGAGACTGGGGCCGTCCGCCCGAGTCCCGGGCGCCCGAGTCGCCGCGGAGGTCGCCATGAGCGTTGGTCGTCACGTCGTCGTCGGAGGAGGGCTCGCCGCGGCGAAGGCGGTCGAGACGCTGCGTGACGAGGGTTACGACGGCGGGCTGACCGTCGTCGCGCGCGAGCCGCACCGACCGTACGAGCGGCCGCCGCTGTCCAAGGACTACCTGCGCGGCGAGGCGGAGCGCGAGTCGGTGTTCCCGCTCTCCGCGGACTGGTACGCCGAGCACGACGTCGAGCTCCTCACCGAGACCGAGGCGACCGCCGTCGACCTCGCCGGTCGGAGCGTCGCCCTCTCGGGCGGCCGGACGCTCCCGTACGAGAAGCTGCTGCTCGCCACCGGCTCGGCCCCGCGCCGGGTCCCGCTGCCCGGCCTCGACCTGGACGGCGTCCACGAGCTGCGCACGCTCGACGACAGCGACGCGCTCGCCGCCGCGCTGCGTGCCGCCCACGACGGCGGCGCGGGGCGGCTCGCGATCGTCGGCGACGGCTGGATCGGGCTCGAGATCGCGGCGTCGGCCCGTTCGCTCGGCCTCGACGTCACGGTGATCGGGCTCGGTACGCACCCCCTCGAGCGCGTCCTCGGCCCGGAGATGGGCGAGCTGTACGGGCAGGTCCACACCGACCACGGAGTCCACCTCCACCGCCGCGCCCAGGTCACGGGCATCTCGGGCTCGGGCGGCCGCGCGACGGGCGTCGACATCGCCGACGGGACGCACGTCGACGCCGACCTCGTGCTCGTCGCCGTCGGCGCGGTCCCGAACGTCGCGCTCGCCCGCGACGCGGGCCTCGCGCTCGACTCCGCGACGGGCGGCGTCGTCGCCTCCGCGACGCTCCAGACCACCGACCCCGACGTCTTCGTCGCGGGCGACATCGCGAGCGTGCCGACCGCGCGCTACGGGCGGTCGGTGCGCGTCGAGCACTGGGCGACCGCGCTCAACCAGGGCCCGCACGCCGCGCGCGCGATGCTCGGCTCGACCGACCCCTACCTGGAGCTCCCCTACTTCTTCTCCGACCAGTACGACGTCGGCATGGAGTACCTCGGCTTCGTCGCCGGTCCCGACGCCTACGACGAGGTCGTCGTCTCCGGCTCCGTCCCGGACCGCGAGCTCGTCGCGTTCTGGGTCAAGGACGGCCGCGTCGAGGCAGGCATGGCCGTCAACGTCTGGGACCGCATGGACGACGTCAAGGCCCTCATCCACCGCAACACCGTCGACCGCGCCGAGCTGGAGTCGTTCGTCAGCTGACTGGCTCCCCCGGCGTCAGGGGAGGTCGCGCTGGTCCGGGCCGACGTACTCGCTGAGCGGGCGGATGAGGGCGTTCGCCGCTCGCTGCTCCATGACGTGCGCGGTCCAGCCCACCACGCGCGACGCGACGAACAGCGGGGTGAAGATCTGCGTGTCGAAGCCCATGAGGTGGTACGCGGGGCCCGCCGGGTAGTCGAGGTTGGGGAGGATGTTCTTGCGCTCGGTCATCGCGGTCTCGAGCGCGACGTAGAGGTCGAGGAGGTCCTGGCGGCCGTAGTGCGCGACGAGGTCGTCGAGCGTCGCGCGCATGGTGGGGACGCGCGAGTCGCCGTGCTTGTACACGCGGTGCCCGAAGCCCATGATCTTGCGCTTGTGCGAGAGCGCGTCGTCGAGCCAGGCCTCGGCGCGGTCGGCGGTGCCGATCTCGGCGAACGTCGCCATGACGGCCTCGTTCGCGCCGCCGTGGAGCGGGCCCTTGAGCGCACCGACGGCACCCGTCACGGCGGAGTGCAGGTCGGACAGCGTCGACGTGATGACGCGCGCGGTGAAGGTCGACGCGTTGAAGGAGTGCTCCGCGTACAGCACCATCGAGACCTCGAACGCGCGCACGACGGCGGCCTCGGGGACCTCGCCGAACGTCATCCACAGGAAGTTCTCGGCGTAGGTGAGGTCGTCGCGCGGCTCGACGATCTGCTGCCCGCGGCGGCGACGCTGGTCGAGCGCGACCGCGGCCGGCAGCACGGCCCACAGGCGGACCGCCTTCGCCTGCTCGGCCTCGGGTGACGAGTCCTCGGCGTCCGGGTCGTGCGCGCCGAGCTGCGAGATCGCGGTGCGGACGACGTCCATCGGGTGGCACGTCGTCGGGAGCTCGAGGATCGCGTTGCGCACGTTGCCGGGCAGGGCGCGGTGCGCGCGCTCGACGGCGGTCTGCTCGCCGAGCTGCTCGGGCGTGGGGAGCTCGCCGTGCCACAGGAGGTAGGCGACCTCCTCGAAGCTGCGGCGTGCGGCGAGGTCCTGCACCGGGTAGCCGCGGTAGAGCAGCGAGTTCGTGTCGGGGTTGACCTTGGAGATCGCGGTGACGTCGACGACGACGCCCGCGAGGCCCTTGCGGATCTCGGGTGCGTCGGTGGTCGGTGCGGTGGGGGTGGTCATGCGGTCACTCCTTCGTGCAGCACGGGTCGCGGGGAGATGCCGGTGCCGCGGCCGACAGGCGCGCGGCACCGGCGGGTCGTCAGGGCCGGTAGGTGAAGATGCCCTCGTCGAAGGTGTTGTAGGCGGCGTAGTCGAGGAGCTCGTACAGGCGGGCGCGCGTCTGCATGCCCTCGACCTGCCCCGCCTGGGTGCCGGTCTCGGCGATCTCGTCGAGCGCGCGCTCGGCGGCACCCATCGCGACCCGCAGGAGCGTGACGGGATAGATGATCAGCCGGACGCCGGCGTCGCCGAGCTGGCGGCGCGTGAAGAGCTCGGACTTGCCGAACTCGGTCATGTTGGCGAGCACGGGCACGTCGACGGCGGACGCGACGGCCTCGAACTCCGAGAGGTCCTTCATGGCCTCGGGGAAGATCGCGTCGGCGCCGGCGTCGACGAGCGCCTTGGCGCGGTCGATCGCGGCGCGCAGCCCGGCGTCGCCGGGGATCGTGCCCCGGACGTCGGTGCGCGCCATGATGAGGAAGCCCGGGTCGCGGCGCGCGTCGGCGGCCGCACGGACGCGCTTGGCCGCCTCGTCGAGCCCGACGACCTCCTTGCCGTCGAGGTGGCCGCACCGCTTGGGGTTGACCTGGTCCTCGACGTGCGCGCCCGCGACGCCCGCGTCCTCGAGCGCCTGGACGGTGCGCGCGACGTTCATCGGCTCGCCGAACCCGGTGTCGGCGTCGACGAGCGCGGGCAGGTCGGTGACGCGCGCGATCTGCTGCGAGCGCCCCGCGACCTCGGTGAGCGTCGTGAGGCCGATGTCGGGGAGGCCGAGGTCCGCCGACAGCACCGCCCCGGACACGTACACGCCCTCAAAGCCCTTGTCCTGGATCAGGCGCGCGGACAGCGGGTTGAACGCGCCCGGGAGCCGCAGCGGCTCCCCCGTGGTCGCCGCGGCGTCGAGCGCCGCGCGGAACGCGCGTCGCTTGTCGGACGGCGTCACCTGGCTGTACAGCATCAGCGCGCCTCTCCCTCGGTCGCGGGCTCGTCCGCCTCGTGCATGGTGAAGCCCTCGCCCTCGAACTCGGCCGGCGCCCCGCCGACGTCGCCGCGCCCCAGCTCGAACAGCCCCGTCGGGGTGGGGACGGAGTCGAGCAGCCCCGGGCGGCCGACGATCGTCAGCTCGCGCACCTCTGCCGGCGTGAGCGACGGGAGCCGCTGCGCGAGGTCGAGGAAGCGCTCGATCTCCGCGTCCTCGAGGACGCCCTCCGCGAGCGTGCGGAACTTGCGCACGTACTGCTCGCGGCCGAACGGCCGCGCGCCGAGCGGGTGCGCGTCGGCGACGGCGATCTCGCGGACGAGCCGGCCGCCGTCGGCGAGCTCGATCTCGACGCGCCCGCCGAACGCCTTCTCTGCCGGGTCGATCGAGTGGTAGCGGCGCGTCCACTCCGGGTCCTCGGCCGTCGTGACCTTGGCCCACAGCGCGACCGTGTCCGGTCGCCCCGCACGCTCGGGCGCGTACGAGTCGACGTGGTGCCAGCCGCCGTCCTGCAGCGCGACCGCGAAGATGTACGGGATCGAGTGGTCGAGCGTCTCGCGCGACGCGGTCGGGTCGTACTTCTGCGGGTCGTTCGCGCCCGAGCCGATGACGTAGTGGGTGTGGTGGCTCGTGTGGATGACGACGCTCGTCACGTTGTCGGGGTCGGCGAGCCAGGGGTGCTCGTCGTGCAGCGCCCGGGCGAGGTCGATGAGCGCCTGCGACTGGTACTCCGCCGAGTGCTCCTTGGTGTACGTGTCGAGGATCGCGGTCTTCGGCTCGCCGGGGGCGGGGAGCACGACGTCGTACGCCGCGTCCGGACCGTCGAGCAGCCACGCGACGACGCCGTCCTCGCCCTCGTAGATCGGCTCGGGGGACGTCTGGCCGCGCATCGCCCGGTCGACGGCCTCGACCGCGACCTTGCCCGCGAACGCGGGGGCGTGCGCCTTCCACGTGGAGATCTGACCCTTGCGGGACTGGCGCGTGGCCGTCGTCGTGTGCAGGGCCTGGCCGATCGCCTGGAACACGGTCTCGGTGTCGAGGCCGAGCAGCGTGCCGATGCCCGCGGCGGCCGACGGCCCGAGGTGCGCGACGTGGTCGATCTTGTGCTGGTGGAGGCTGATCGCGCGCACGAGGTCGACCTGGATCTCGTAGCCGGTCGCGATCGCCCGGACCACCGCGGCGCCGTCGGACCCGGCATGCTGCGCGACGGCGAGGATCGGCGGGATGTTGTCGCCCGGGTGGGAGTACTCGGCGGCGAGGAACGTGTCGTGGAAGTCGAGCTCGCGCACCGCGACGCCGTTCGCCCACGCCGCCCACTCGGGGCTCGTGCGGGTCTCGAGGTCGCAGCCGAACACCGTCGCTCCCGGGACGTAGGGGTGCGCGAGCGCCTGGCCGCGCGCGGCGACCGCGGGACCGCGCACGAGGCTCGCCGCGGCGACGGCCGCGTTGTCGATGACGCGGTTGATCACCATGTCGACGACCTCGGGCGTGACCTCCACCCGGTCCGTCGCGAGCTCGGCGAGCTTCCACGCGAGCTGGTCGGTGCGGTCGAGCGGCTCCGCGCTGGGGTAGACGCGCAGGTGGTGGGTGTACGGCATCGGTGTCTCCGTCGTGCGGTGGGCGGTGGTCAGGGGAGGTCGTCGGTCGCCGACCCCACGCCGCGCAGGGACTGCTCGGCGAGGGCCGCGCTGCGCTCGATGTGCGCGCGCATCGCGGCCTCGGCGGCGTCGGGGTCGCGGCTCGCGATCGCGTCGGCGACCGCGCGGTGCTCGTCGACGTGGTCGGTGGTACCGACGCGGCGGCGCGCGGCGAGCGCGCGGTACCGGTCGACGTGGCCGCGGATCTGGCGCAGGAGCGCCGACCCCCAGCGGTTGTCGGCGAGCGCCTCGATCTCGCCGTGGAACTGGGCGCCGACGCGCAGCACCTCGTCCTCGTGGTCGCGCACGGCGTCCATGAGGGTCACGAGCCGGACGAGGCGGGCGACGTCGTCGGGCGTGGCGCGCTCGCACGCGTCCCGGGCGAGCAGGCCCTCGAGGCGGGCGCGGACGTCGTAGACGCGGCGCGCGTCCGCGACGTCGAGCGGCGCGACGCGCACTCCCCCGGTCGGCAGCTCGACGACGAGCGCCTCCGCCTGGAGCAGGCGCAGCGCCTCGCGCACCGGCGTCCGGGAGACGCCGAGCTCGGCGGACAGCACGGGCTCGGTGAGACGCGCGTCGGGCGCGAGGGAGCCGTCGATGATGCGGCCACGGAGGAGGTCGTAGACCGCGCGGGCCCCGGACTGGCGACGTGCGAGACCTGCGTCGCCGGGGGCCGTCGTGGCCTGCCCGACGGCAGCGCGCAGGTCGGGCGTCGTCGTCACCCCGCCATCGTGCCACACGATCTGCGCACTTGTATACAAGTATCGATCGCGGGTGGCCGTGTCACATCCCGGGGCGCTGCGGCGTCGTACCGGTATGAGGATCGCAGTGACAGGTGGGACAGGGACGATCGGCCGGCACGTCGTCGCGGAGCTGGCCGCGCGCGGGCACGAGGTGCGCGCGCTGAGCCGGCACGCGGGGCGCTACCCCGTCGACCTCACGACGGGCGCCGGGCTGACCGCCGCGCTCGCCGGGGTCGACGTGGTCGTGGACGCGAGCAACGCGTCGTCGTCCACGGCGGACGCGCGCGCGACGCTCGTCGACGGGACGCGGCGGCTCCTGGCGGCCGAGCACGACGCGGGGGTGCGGCACCACGTGCTCGTCTCGATCGTGGGGTGCCACGATGTGCCGATGGCCTACTACGGCGTGAAGGTCGAGCAGGAGCGGGCGGTCGCCGCAGGCGAGGTCCCCTGGACGGTCGTCGCGGTGACGCAGTTCCACGAGTTCGTCGCCGGGACGCTCGCGGGCGCCGCGCGGCGCGGTGTCGTGCCGCTGCTGCGCGCGCCGGTCCAGCCCGTCGCGGCGCAGGACGCGGCCTCGGCCGTCGCCGACGCCGCGGGCCGCGAGCCGCGACGGTCGACCACGACCGTCGCCGGGCCGGAGATCCTGGACCTGCGGGACGCGGCGCGCGCCTGGCGCTCGGCGACCGGCTCGCGGGCGCTCCCCGTCCGCGTCCCGCTTCCCGGGAAGCTCGGGCGCGCGCTGCGCGCGGGCGGTCTCACCGACCCGCACCCCGACGCGCGCGGCACGACGACGTTCGGCAACTGGCTCGCGGCGCAGCGCACCGCGGCGACGACCGCGCGATGAGCACCGACGACCTCGCGCACGCCTTCGAGGCCGAGCGCCCGCGCCTCCTGCGCCTCGCCTACGCGACGACCGGTTCCTGGTCGGACGCCGAGGACTGCGTGCAGGACGCGTGGCTGCGCCTGCGCACCCAGGACCCGGCGTCGATCCGCAACCTCGCGGCGTGGCTCACGACGACGGTCGGCCGCCTCGCGCTCGACGTGCTCGGCAGCGCGCGCGTGCGGCGCGAGCGCTACGTGGGGACGTGGCTGCCCGAGCCCGTCGTCACCGCACCCGGCGCGCGGTCACCGGTCGCGTCGTCCGCCGCGACCGCGCGGGACGCCGCCGACCCCGCCGACCGCGCCACGCTCGACGAGGAGGTGAGCATGGCGCTGCTCCTCGTGCTCGAGCGGCTCTCCCCCGCGCAGCGCGTCGCGTTCGTCCTGCACGACGTCTTCGGGCTGCCGTTCGAGGAGGTCGGCGACGTCGTCGGGCGCTCCCCCGCGGCGGTGCGCCAGCTCGCGTCGCGCGCCCGCAAGGACGTCGAGGCGGGACGGCCGCGAGGCCGGACGTCGCGCGCCGAGCAGGAGCGCGTCGTCGAGGCCTTCGTCGCGGCGTGCGCGGGCGACGACCTGCCGACGCTGCTCGGCCTGCTCGACCCCGACGTGATGCTCCGGGGCGACGGCGGCGGCAAGGTCCGCGCGCTGCGGCACCCGGTCCAGGGGGCGCAGACCGTCGGGGAGGTCCTGCTCTCCTACCTCCGCAACCGGCCGCGCGGCGCGGGGGCCGTCGACGTCAACGGCAGTCCCGGGCTCGCGCTCGTCGACGGCTCGGGGGTGCTCACGGTCCTGGCGTTCACGCTCGCCGACGGCCGCATCGCGGCGCTCGACATCGTGCGGAACCCCGACAAGCTCACCACCGTGCCGCCGGGGCTGCTCGACGACCCCGGCCCGTGGTGGCCCTGACGGCTACGGCCGGTAGTCCTCGGCGGGCCATGCCCCGAAGCCGTCGAGGTGCTCGTCGGCGTCGCGCACGTAGTCGTCGACCGGCGTCATGCGCTCGGCCATCTCGAAGTGCCAGTCGACCAGCTCGCCGAGGGGGACGGGGGTGCGCGACGACCGCGCGACGTCGCGCCCCTCCTCCGACCACAGCGGCGGGTAGAGGCTCAGCCCCTCGTCGAGGCGGACCGCCCCGATCTCGTCGTACCAGCCGGGCCAGCGCACGGAGGCGTAGAACTCCGTCGTCCCGCCGCTCACCGCCCACTCGAGGAACGCCGCCTGGCCGAACCCGAGGTCCACCCACGCGAGCGAGTCGGGCGCGAAGTAGTTGACGTTGCCGAGCTGGCCCGGGAGGCCGCCGCCGTTGATCGCGAACGTGCCGCCGAGCACGTCGTACGCGACGACCAGGACCGACGGCGCCACGCTGTCGTCGCCCGGCTCGCCGAGCCCGTTGACGGTCGCGAGGTCCGGCAGCCCGGCCCCGCCCCCGCCGATGATCCGCAGCCACCCGCCGTCGACGAGCACGCCGCCCGTGTGCAGCGCGAGCGCGCCCAGCGTCGAACGGACCGTGACCTGGAGCCGGAAGAGGACCTCGAGCGACCACGCCGGAGCCGGCACGACCTCCACGCCACCGCGCCCGAGCATGCGGGAGAGCGTCGGCCAGGCGGGGTCGTCGACCGCCGCCAGCTCCGCTGCCGTCCTCACTGTCATGGCCGGATCATGCCAGATGTTGCCGGCATCCAGGAGTCCTGCTATGGAGCGGCGCCCGGCAGGTCCCCCGATGGGCTGAAAGACCGATTCGGAAGGGCTCCTGCGACACGACCCGGCCACCGATCTCCCTGATCGTCACAGGTCGGGTGTGAAGACTCGGCGGCGAGCCCGCGCAGACCGCGTCGGTGCGGTCATCCCGGGGCCTCCCCGTGGGTAGCGTCTCGGCCGTGGACGACGAGCGCACCGTACCGACGGCGGACGGCACCGACGGACCGCGGCCCGCGAGCGCGCGCCGGGTCCCGCGGAGCACGGTCGCCGCCGTCGCGTCGGTCGCCGGCGTGGGCCTCGCGGTCGTCGCCGCACTTCTCGCGCCGACGATCCTCGGCTCCGCCGTCGCGGACCCGACCCTGCCCCGGTCGTCGCCGCCGGACGGGTCGACGGCGCCGTCGCCCGGGCCCTTCGATCCTGAGCACGGGGCGGAGGACACGACCGCGCTCCTGCTCGCCCTGCCGGGTGTCGAGGACGTGCAGGTGAACGGGTCGGCCGGGGCGTCGTCGGCCGAGATCACGCTCGTCACCCCGCTCCCGTCCCCCGAGGACGCGCAGCGCACCGCGGAGGACGCGAGCGCGATCGTCGCCGCCGTGCCCGGCGGCGGTGCCTGGTCGCTCCGCGTCGAGGGCACGGGCGCGAGCGGCGGGACGCTCGCCATCGCGGTCGGCCCGGGGATGGGCACCGACCGCGGCGTCGACCCGGCCACCGGGGAGCCGCGCCCCGAGCTCCTCGGGACCGACGCCGTCGCCGACGCGGTGCGCCTCGTCGCGCACGACTCCGTCCGGCGCGTGTTCCTGTCCCCCGGGTCCGCGTCCGTCGACGTCCGCTCGCCCGGCGACCTCGTCCCCGTCGCCGCGCTCGTACGTGCCGAGGGCCGCGGGCTGACGAGCCTCGGCGTCGAGGGCTCCGGCGTCGGCACCTACGACGGCGACGGGCTGACCGTCCCCGACGACGCCCTGCTCACGCTCCTGGCCGACGTCGCGGCGGAGCCCGGCGTGACGCAGGTCGTGCACGACGCCGTCCGCGACGCGTTCCCGCAGGACCCTCTGCTCACGGTGATCACCTCGGGCGACGCGGCCGTGGTCGCGCGCGTCCTCGACGGCGCGGCCTACTCCGGCCCGGTGCTCGCGTACCAGGTCCACGGCTCGACGGACGGTGGCTCGTCGGCGACGCGCTCCGGGTTCGTCGCGGGGGTCGCCCCGACGACCGAGGCGCGCCCCGCGGGCGCGTGCGCGCCCGGCGACCTCACGCTCGGGGCCCTGGGGTTCGACGCCGCGGCGGGGCGCCGGTTCCTCACCGTCACGGCCCGCAACGACGGCACCACGGAGTGCGTCCTCGCGGGCGCCCCCGCGGTCCGCTTCGTCGCGGACGACGGCTCGGAGACGGACGTGCTCCTCGAGCCGGACGACGACGGCCTCGCCCCGCTCACGCTCGCACCGGGCGCCACGGCCTGGGCCGCGCTCTCGTGGCGCGGCGGGTCGACGGCCGACGACCCGCCGCTCGTCACGACGCTGCTCGTGGCCCCGCACCCGGGCGACCCGGAGTCCGTCGTCGGGCTCTCGGGGATCCCCGGCGTCGGCGACGGCCTCGACCTGCTCGGCGGCGGGACGGCGACGATCGGGTCCTGGACGCCCGCGCGGGAGCTCGCGAGCTGACGTGCGTCACCCGAAGGTGGCGGTGAACACCTGCACACCGGCGGGGACGTCGAGCTCGACGAGCCCTGCGGTCGGGCCGTCGCCCTCCAGGACGGGGTAGAGCGTCGGGCTTCCCGACACGTCGACGTCGCGGGTCGTGGTCCGCCCGTCCGACGTGACGCGGGCCGTGACGGTGCCCTCACCGCCGAGCACAGTGAACACGTCGGTCGAGCGGTACGCGAGGCGCACGCGCGCGTCGTCGGACACGGCGGTCGCGCCCTGGAAGTCGACGTCCCACGTGCCGCCGAGGGAGAACGTGTCCTGCCGCTGGTCGTCGGCGAGCGTGAAGTCCTGCTGCCCCGCGGCGTAGCGCGGCTCGCCGGCGTAGTTGACGACGCGCTTGATGGAGAAGTAGGTCTCTGGCGTCGTCTCGTCCTGCGGCGTGGTGTCGCCGACGGCGGTGGGCTCGGGCAGCTCGACGCCGGGGTTCGCGTCCTGCAGGAGCTCGCGCACGAGGCGCTCGGTGTCCTCGTACCCGCCCTCCCCGAACCGGATGTGGCGCACCGTCCCGTCGGCGTCGACGAGGTACTGCGCGGGCCAGTAGCGGTTCCGGTAGGCGGTCCAGGTCGCATACGAGTTGTCCTGGGCGACGGGGTAGGTGACGCCGAGGTCCCGCGCTCCCGCGACGACGTTGCGCGTCTCGCGCTCGAACGCGAACTCGGGCGTGTGGACCCCGACGACCTCGAAGCCGTCGCCGACGTCGCGGTACCGGTCGTACCAGGCGTTGACGTGCGGGATCGCGCGCTGGCAGTTGATGCACGAGTAGGTCCAGAAGTCGACGAGCACGACCTTCCCCCGCAGCCCGTCGAGCGTCAGCGCCTCGCCGCCCGGGGTGTTGAGCCACGTGTCGATGCCGCGCAGCTCCGGGGCGGTGCCGCAGTCCTCCAGCACGGGCGCGCCGTTCGAGCAGTTCGACAGCTCGCGGTTCTCGTCGGTGACGAGGCCGCCGAGGTCGAGCGCCTCGCGCACGGCCTCGTTCTCGTCGACCCGTTGCTGGAGCGCGCCCGTGTAGTCGGGCAGGGCGCGCTGGAGCGCGGCGGGGAGGTCGAGCGCGAGCGCGCCCGCGAGCGCGATCATGACGACCCCGCCCGTGACGCGGATGCCGCGCGTGTGCCGCTGGAACCCGCGGACCCGCTCCGCGACGCGCCGGCCCGCGAGCGCGAAGACCAGCAGCGGGACCGCCGCCCCGACCGCGAACGACACCGTCAGCGCGACGGTGCCGGGACCGATGTTCCCCGTCGCCCCCGCGACGGTGATCGCCGCGAGGACGGGCCCGGCGCACGGCACGTACAGCACGCCGAGGCCGAGGCCGAGCACGAACGCCCCGCGGTCCTGGCGGGCGGCGCCGCGTCGTGCCCCGAGCGCCGCGATCCGCCGGAACGGCCGCTCCAGGACCTCCTCGACGCGCGGCACGATCATCCCGACGCCGATCGCGACGAGGAGCACGATCCCCGCCCAGCGCAGCAGGTCCTGCGGGAGCCCGAGCGCGGTCAGCACGAGGGAGCCGAGGAGCGTGAAGACGCTGAAGCTGAGGACCAGGCCCGCGATGACGAGGTAAGGGCGCCACGAGCGACCCGCCGGGCGCGCGGCGCGCCGGGACGCGCGGCGGTCGGTCCCGCCGTCGGCCGGGGCGGCGGGCTCGGCCGCGTCCCCCGTCGACAGGTCGAGGGCGAGCGTCCCGCCGCGCGTCGGCCGCGCCGCGACCTCCCGCACCCCGGCGGCCTCCTGCGCGCCGCCCGAGCCGACCGGGCCACGCAGCCCCGCGGCCGGGCGACCGCCGACGCGGACCGCGTCCGGGACGCCCGCGAACAGCGCCGGCGAGACGCCGCCCGCCGCGGGCTCCCCGGCGGCCGACGGCTTCTCCCCCGTGCGCGCGCCCTGCACGCCGCCCGCGAAGAAGATGACGGGGAGCATCGGCAGGATGCACGGCGAGATCCCCGTGATGAGTCCCCCGAGCAGGCCGATGACGATCAGCGTCTCCATGCCCGGGGTTCGGACCGGTCGCCCGCATGGATGGGTCCGCCGCAAGGGGTCACGGCTCCGCCACGGCGCACGACGACGGCCCCGACCGTGGGGCGGGGCCGTCGCGCTCCGCACGGGGCTGCGGAGTCCTGCTCGCGCCTGAGGTCGGCGCGGTACGCGTCACATGGTCGGCATGAGCACCGAGTCGACGAGGTACACGGTCGCGTTCTGCGTCATCACGCCGCCGCAGACGACGGCCGCGTCGTTGACCATGAGCTCGTCGCCCGAGCCGGTCACCTCGACCGTGCCGCCCTCGACGGTCTCGTGCTCGCCGACGACCTGGTCGGGCGTGAGCTGGCCGGGCACCACGTGGTAGGTGAGGATCTTCGTCAGCGTGTCGGCGTCCGTCTTGAGCGAGTCGAGCGTCGCGGCGTCGATCTTCGCGAACGCGTCGTCGACGGGGGCGAACACGGTGAACTCGCCGCCGTTGAGCGTGTCGACGAGGTTGACGTCCGGGTTGAGCTCACCCGAGACGGCCGCGGTGAGCGTCGTGAGCAGCGGGTTGTTCGACGCCGCCACGGCGACGGGGTCCGTCGACATGCCGGTGATCGACCCGGCGCCGTCGGGGACCTGCTCCGCGTACGCCGCGCAGCCGGGGCCCACGAGGTTCGCGGCGGGGTCGGCCGCCATGTCGTCCGAGCCCTCGGTCATGTCGTCGGACGTCGAGTCGTCCGTCATGGTGTCCTCGGCCTGGGAGTCGGCCGTCGTCGAGTCGGCCCCCGTGTCCGAGTCCGAGCTGCACGCGGACAGGCCGAGCACGGCGAGCGTGGCGATGCCGGCGACGGCGTACGACGTGCGGGTGCGAACGTTCATCGGTCTCTCCTCGGGTCGTCGCCCCGCCGGTGCGGGGCGTCATGCCGAGGGTTCGGAGCGCGGCCCCGGGTGGATGGGTCGAGATCCGCACGGGTTCTCCCCGCGCGTCCCCACCCCTCCGGGGCCGTGGCGATCAGCCGACGAGCGCGACCACCGGGTCCGCCGTGGGCTGCTCGGAACCGCCCGCCGGCTCGACCGTCACGGCCATCCCGACGCCCGGCTCGTCCTGGACGAGCCGCGACGTGCTCCCGTCCCGGACGTCGAGCACGCCCGCCGAGACGACCGCGCCGTCGGCCTCGACCACCCAGAGCTGGTAGTCGCGGTCGTCGCCGGCGTCGGGCAGGTCGGACGCGCGGAAGTACATGTCGTCGCCGGCGGCGAGCACGGACGCCTGGCCGCCCCCCTCGACGTCGCCGTGCAGGATCGTCGCGTCGGGGTCCGCCAGCATCTGGGCGATCGCGTCGGCCTGCTCCTGCAGGCGCGACTGCTCCTGCGTCGCGCGCACCGCGACCGTCGTCGGGACGGCCACCGCCACCGCCGCGGCCACCGCCGCCGCGAGACCGGTCCAGCGCCGGCGGCGTGCGCGGCGCGCGGCCGCGAGGTCGACGACCACGCCGTCCCCCGCGCCCTCTCCGGCGGACGTGTCCGTCCCGGTACGCGGCGCCTCGTCCGAACCAGCGTCCGGCCCAGCGTCCGACCGCGCGCTCGGCACCGCGCCCGGAGCGGCACCCGTTCCGGGGGACGCGGCCACGCGGGCCAGCACGGCGTCGCGCAGGCCGGGCGGCGGGGCGCTCTCGACCGCGAACGCCGCCACGACGTCGCGGTACTCGTCGAGCTCGCGGCGCGCGTCGGGGTCGGACGCGAGCAGGCGCTCGACGGCGCGCCGCTCGACGTCGTCCACGGCGTCGAGCGCGTAGGCGGGCAGCAGGTCGCGGACGTCCCGCGGGTCGTCCGCACCAGCCTCGTGCGGAGAGTTCTCGTCAGCCACGGCGCACCCCCAGGCAGTCGCGCAGACGCAGGAGCCCGTCCCGGATCCGGGACTTCACGGTCGGGAGGGCCGCGTCGAGCCGCTCGGCGACCTCGCGGTACGTGAGACCGCCGTAGTACGCCTGCACGACCGCCTCCCGCTGCGTCGCCGTGAGCGAGTCCAGGCACCGGCGCACGGCCGCGCCCTCCAGCCGCCGCTCGACGTCCTCGACGACGACGTCACGCGGCACCGAGGCCGTCGACGCGTCCACGTCGCGCTGGTCCCGGTCGCGACGCGCCTGCTCGGCTCGCACGCGGTCCACGGCCCGTCTCCGCGCGAGCGTCACGACCCACGTGCGCGCCGAGCCGCGCGTCGCGTCGTACCGCTCCGCCGTCTGCCACACCTCGACCATCACCTCCTGGACGACCTCCGCCGCGTGGTCCGGGTCCCGCAGGACACCCAGGCACGTGCCGTAGGCGACCGGCGCGAGCGCGTCGTAGACGGGCGCGAACGCCGCCGGGTCGCCGCCGGCGCACGCCGACAGCGCGGCGTCGACCGCGGGGTTCGTCGTCACGGGAGGTGGCACCCGGTCAGTGTGCGGCACGGGCGCCTCACCCACCCGCTGCAGCGCGCCGACCATGGCTCTCGCCACCAGACCTCCCGCCGACGCACCCGTCCCGGACCGTCCGAGACGCTCAGGGTTCGGTGCCGACGCCCCCGCGGATGGGAGGTCGCCCGGACCGTGTCAGAGCGCGCGACGGGTGCGCACCGCGCCGGCGAGCTCGCGCAGCAGGCCCGCGGTGGTCTCCCAGTCGATGCACGCGTCGGTGACCGACTGCCCGTACACGAGGCCGCTCGGCGCGGGCTTCTGCGCGCCTGCCACGAGGAAGCTCTCCATCATGAGCCCGGTGATCCCCTGCTCACCCTCGGCGAGCCGCGCCGAGACCTCGCGCACGACCTCGGCCTGGCGCACGTGGCTCTTGCCCGAGTTGCCGTGCGAGGCGTCCACGACCAGCCCGTGCTCCGTGACCCCGCCCTGGCCGGAGGTGCGTGCGACCGCGAGCGCCGCCGCGACGTCGTCGGCCCCGTAGTTGGGGCCGGAGCGCCCGCCGCGCAGGATGACGTGGCAGTCCGGGTTGCCCGCCGTCTCGACGGCCGCGGCGCGTCCGAGCGAGTCCATGCCGAAGAACGTGTGCTCGCTCGCCGCGGTGATGCAGCCGTCGACCGCGATCTGCACGTCGCCGTCCGTCGCGTTCTTGAACCCGACCGGCATCGACAGGCCGGAGGCGAGCTGGCGGTGCACCTGCGACTCCGCGTTGCGCGCGCCGATCGCGCCCCACGACACGGCGTCGGCGATGTACTGCGGGCTCGTCGGCTCGAGGAACTCGCACGCGGCCGGGACGCCGGCGTCGAGGACGCCCAGCAGCACCTCGCGCGCGAGGCGCAGGCCGTGGTGCACGTCGTGCGACCCGTCCAGGTGCGGGTCGTTGATGAGGCCCTTCCAGCCCACCGTGGTGCGCGGCTTCTCGAAGTACACGCGCATGACGACCATGAGGTCGTCGGCGAGCTCGTGCGCGACGGCGGCCAGGCGGCCCGCGTACTCGAGCGCGGCCTCGGGGTCGTGCACCGAGCAGGGGCCGACGATGACGAGGAGGCGGTCGTCGTCGCCCGCGAGGACGTCGCGCACCTCGCGGCGCGACGTGGTCACGAGGTCGCTGCGCGTCGCGCCGAGCGGCAGGTCGGCGAGCATCGTGCGCGGTGCGGGGAGCGCGTCGAGCGCGCGGACCCGCAGGTCGCTCGTGCGGGCCTGGAGCTCGGGGCTGTCCACGGGGTCGACGGTACTCGTCAGCTGATCGGACGTCGCGGGTTCAGGCTGGGTGGTCGTGCTGGTCACGGGAGGCTCCTGGTCTGTGCGGCGGGGGTCGGGGACCGCCGTGAGTCGGAATGCCCAGCGGTGCCCAGCGGCGCTTCACCGGCCTGCTGCCGCCCGTGGTCCCGGAGCGGCCCGTCTCACGACGAAGGGCCCGGACGCGGTCCGCGTCCAAGGCCCTGTGCTGGCTCCGGGTGGTGATCTGTGGTCAGGCGAACGCCCGCACGGCCCCACCGGGAGCCTGCGTAAAGCGCCAATACCACTGAGAAGTCACCGGGTGACCGTAGCACAGGGGCTCCGCGGGTCGGACGGCGCGTCTCACGTGCCGGTCGGTCGGGACCGGCGGGCGAGCCTAGGCTCGGGGCATGCCGATCCCCGAGTTCGTCGCCGCCCTCCGGTCCCGCGTCGGGACCGACCTGCTGTGGATGCCGGGGGTGTCCGCCGTCGTGGTGGACGACGACGGCCGCCTGCTGCTCGGGCAGCGCGCCGACACCGGGCAGTGGGCCGTGATCAGCGGGATCCTCGAGCCCGGCGAGGACCCCGCGGTCGGGCTCGTGCGCGAGGTGCGCGAGGAGACGGGCGTCGAGGTCGTCGTGGACAGCCTCGTCGCGGTGACCGTCACCGAGCCGGTCGAGTACCCCAACGGCGACCGCTCGCAGTACCTCGACCTCGCGTTCCTGTGCCGGCCGGTCTCCCCCGCCGCCGCGGCGGCGGCGCACGTCGCGGACGACGAGTCGCTCGCGGTCGCGTGGTTCGCCCCGGACGACCTGCCCGACGACCTCGCGCGCTCCACCGTCGAGCGCCTCGGCCACGCGCTGGGCCGGCTCGCCGACCCCTCAGCCGGCCCCTTCTTCGTCCGCTGACGCCACGCGCGACGTCTCCGTCGCGGACGCGCCCGACGCCTCCGGGCCGAGCCAGCGCAGCGCGAGCAGGCACGCGTCGTCGTCCTCCGGCGCGCGCGCGACGACCGCCTCCAGCAGCTCCGCACCGCTCAGCCCGGCCCCGAGGGCGTTCGTGACGATCTCCGCGAGCTCGTCGAGCGCCAGCGCGAGCGGCCGGTCGCGCCGCTCGACCACGCCGTCGGTGAAGAGGAGCAGCAGGTCGCCCGGGGCGAGCGTGACGGTGTCGGCGACGCGCGGCGTCGTGCCCCGGACGCCCAACGGTGTGGACCGCGCCTCCCACAGGTAGCCCGCCGACCCGTCCGCGCGCACGAGCAAGGGCGGCAGGTGGCCGGCGCACGTGTAGCGCAGCACCCCCTCGAGCAGCTCGAGCTCGCCGTACACGAGGCTCGCCATGAAGCCGGTGCCCGTCCGGTCGACGAAGCGGTCGAGCCGCTCCACCACCTCCTCCGGCGGCAGGCCCGTGTCCGACGCCGCGCGGACCGCCGTCCGGAGCTGCCCCATCGCGGTCGCGGCCTTGAGCCCGCGTCCCACCACGTCCCCGACCGAGAGCGCGACGACGTCGGGGGCGACGCGGAACGTGTCGTACCAGTCGCCGCCGACCTGGAGGTCGTGGACACCCGGGCGGTAGCAGGCCGCGATCTCCACGTGGGGGTCGGCGACGATCCCGTCCGAGAGCATCGCGCCCTGGAGCTCGCTCGCGACCGACACGCTCTGCTCGTGGGTCGTCGCCCGCGCCAGCGCGAGCGCCGCGAGCTGACCGGCCGCGGCGGCCGTGCCCAGGTCGACAGGTTCCGAGCCCGCCGCCCGGCGCGGCTCCAGGGCGAGGACGCCCAGCAGCGCCCCGGCCGTGCGCAGCGGGACGACGACGGTCCCGTCGGCGCGCACGCCCGCCTCGGCCAGCTCGTCGATCGTCGGGGCGGTCACCCCCGCTGCGCCGCCCCACCGGCGGAGCGGCCCGCCCTCCTGAGGCGTCCAGAGGGCAGCGTCGCCCGCCCCGAGCATCGTCACCGCGGCGCGGAGCAGGACCCACGCGACGCCGTCGAGACCGGCGACGCTCGCCAGGTCGGCGGCGATCCCGTGCAGCAGGCGCACCCGCCGCTCGGCCTCCTCCGCCGCACGCCGGGCCGCCACGAGCTCCTGCTCGAACCGGGACCGCTCGCGCGCCCCGAGCATCGCGACCTCGACGAGGCGCTCGCCGCGGACCTCGCGCCCGATCGCCGTGAGCAGCACGGGCTCGCGCCCCCGCGGCGTCCGCAGCTCCACCGCGACCTCGTCGACCCGCCCCTCGATGTGCAGGCGCGGGCCGAGGTGCGTCTCCCAGTAGATGCGGCCACCCACCGTGAGCAGGTCCGCGAGCCGCCGCCCGGCGACCGCCTCCACGTCCGGCACGTCCAGCAGCCGCAGGAGCTCGTCGTTCGCGTCGAGCACCCGCCCCTCCGCGTCGAGGAGCAGGAGCGCGACGGGAGCGAGCACCCAGCGCTCGCCGCGCGACATCACCATCAGGGGCCCCCGAGCCAGTCGCGCATGGCCCGCACGAGGAGCGCCGGGTGCGAGAGGTTGGGGCAGTGCCCGACCGAGTCGATGACGACGAGCTCGCTCCCCGGCAGGTGCGCGTGCACGTACCGGCCCACCGCCTGCGGGGCGATGACGTCCTCCCGGCTCTGCACGACGAGGCTCGGGGTCCGCACCCGCGCCAGGTCCGCCCGGTTGTCGCCGAGGAACGTCACGCGCGCGAACTGGCGCGCGATCGCCGGGTCGTTCCGGCGGAAGACCTCCGCGAGCTCGTCTCCCAGCGCCGGGCGGTCGGGGTTCCCGACGATCACGGGCGCCATCGCCTGCGTCCAGCCGAGGTAGTTCGCGTCCATGGTCTCGAGCAGCTCGTCGATCTCCTCCGCCGAGAACCCGCCGCGATACCCGTCGTCGTCGATGTACCGGGGGCTCGGCCCCACGAGCACGAGGCGGTCGACGAGGTCGGGCCGGTCCGCCGCGGCGAGGAGGGCGATCACGGCGCTCACCGAGTGGCCCACGAGGATCACCGGCTCGTCCGCGACGTCCTCCACGACCTCGATCATGTCCGCGACGTAGCCCTCCAGCTCCGCGTGCCGCGCGGGGTCCCACGAGGCCGGGTGGGACGCGCCGCACCCCGAGTGGTCGAAGAGCACGACCCGGTGGTCCGCCGCGAAGACGGGCGCGACGAAGCGCCACATCGACTGGTCGCAACCGAAGCCGTGCGCGAAGACCATCGTCGGGCCGTCGTCCAGCCCCATGACCCGCACGTTGTTGCGTTCGCGCACGTCCACGGGTGACAGCGTAGGGGGAACCCGATCCGGTGAGCACGGCCCGCGCGGGTGAGATCGTGCCCGGGAGCGACCGCGCACCACCGTCTGCCGCCGTTCGTCGCCGTCCGCACGGCACAATGTCCCCATGCGTGTCTCGGCGAAGGCTGACTATGCGGTTCGGGCGTGCGCCGAGCTCGCCGCGTCCCCCCACGGCGACCCCGTGCGGGCAGAGGACCTCGCGGCGGGCCAGGGCCTGCCCGTCAGCTTCCTCGAACGGATCCTCGGCGACCTCCGTCGCGCCGGAATCGTCGCGAGCGTCCGCGGCCGTTCCGGCGGCCACCGCCTGGCCCGCCCCGCGTCCGAGGTGACCCTGGCCGACGTCTTCCGCGCCGTGGACGGACCGCTCGTCACCGTGCGCGACGAGCGCCCCCCGAGCCTCGAGTACGAGGGCTCCGCGGCCGCGCTCCTCGAGGTCTGGGTCGCGCTCCGCGCGAGCGTCCGCGACGTGCTCGACAGGGTCACGATCGACGACGTCGTCCGTCGCGACCTCCCCCACGACGTCCACGCCCTCGCCGCCCGCGCCGATGCCTGGGAGAACCCCTGACCTGCTGAGCCCTCGCGGCCGTTAACACTGGCCCACGATGTGGTCGGCGCTTCACATACTGGACTCGTTCGGTCAACCTTGTCTGGACACGTCGGGGCCGCCCCGGCCACCCGAGCAAGGAGACGCGGTGCGGACCCTCATCCTGCTGGCCCTCGTGGGCCTCGGTGCGCAGCTCGTCGACGGCAGCCTCGGCATGGCGTACGGCGTGACGTCGACGACGCTCCTGCTCGCGATCGGGACCAACCCCGCGGCGGCGTCGGCGACGATCCACCTGGCGGAGATCGGGACGACGCTCGCGTCCGGTGCGGCGCACTGGCGGTTCGGGAACGTGGACTGGAAGGTCGTCGTGCGGATCGGCGTCCCCGGCGCGATCGGCGCGTTCGCGGGCGCGACGTTCCTGTCGAACCTGTCGACGGAGCTCGCCGCGCCGGTCATGTCGCTGCTCCTCCTGGCGCTCGGCGTGTACGTGCTGTCGCGGTTCACGTTCGTCGGGCTGCCGAAGGGCCGACAGGGCCTTCCGCTGCGCAAGCGGTTCCTCGCTCCGCTCGGCCTGGTCGCCGGCTTCGTCGACGCCACGGGCGGCGGCGGCTGGGGTCCCGTGGGGACGCCGGCGCTGCTCGCGTCGGGACGCATCGAGCCGCGCAAGGTCATCGGCTCGATCGACACGAGCGAGTTCCTCGTCGCGGTCGCCGCGTCGCTCGGGTTCCTCGTCTCGCTGGGCTCGCAGGGCATCGACCTGCTGTGGGTGGGCGCGCTGCTGCTCGGCGGCCTGGTCGCCGCGCCGATCGCGGCCTGGCTCGTGCGGCTCCTGCCGCCGCGGATCCTCGGTTCGGCGGTCGGTGGCGTCATCGTGCTCACGAACGTCCGCACGCTCCTGCGCTCCGACTGGGTCGACGCGAGCGGCGCCGTCCAGGGCGTCGTGCTCGGGTTCGTCGCCGTCGTGTGGGCGGCGGCCGTCGCGTGGTCGGTCCGGGCCCACCGCCGCGCCGTCGCCCTCGAGGCTGCCGAGTCGCTCGGGTCCGCCGAGACGTCCGTGGACATGGCGCCCGCCGCACGCTGACCCGGTCCACGCCGAGCATGCGGATGCTGCCCGCCCTCGCGTCGGGACGGGCAGTTTTCGCAGGCTCGACCTGCGACGAGCGCATGCTCGTCAGTCGCGCGCGTAGCGACGGACGAACGCCGCGAGGATGCGGTGCGGCGCCCAGACGTCGCCGCGGCGGACCGTCGCCTCGACGTCGCCCGCAGTCTCGGGCGCGAAGTACCCGTAGTCCCGGTAGACGCCGATGCGCGTGAGGATCCCGTCGAGGTCGAGCTCGGGGTGGAACTGGGTCGCGTAGAGGTTCTCCTTGACCCGGAACATCTGGACCGGGCAGGCGTCCGACGTCGCGAGCAGCACCGCGTGCGACGGCAGCCGGGTCACGGCCTCCTTGTGCCCGACGTACGCCTCGAACGCGTCGGGCAGGTCGGCGAGCAACGGGTCCGCACGACCCTCGGCGGTGAGCCGGATCGTGACGGGCGAGATCGGCTCGGCGTAGGTGTCGTCCAGGACCGCGCCCTCGTGCAGCCCGAGCGTCCCGACGCCGTAGCACGCGCCGAGGAACGGGACGTCGCGCTCGACGACCTCGTCCAGGAGCGGCGCGAGCTCGCGCTCGACCCTCCGCTGGGTCGACGACTTGTCCGCCTCGGGCAGGGACGAGTCGAACGGGCTGCCCCCGACGATCACCCCCGAGTAGCCGTCGAGGTCGATCACCGGGAGCGGCCCGGCCTCCATCCGCACCCGGTGCAGCGATCCGGCGCCGAGCCCGGAGTAGCGGAGCACGGCCGCGTGCTCGCCGTCCGCGGCAGGGTCCTCCGCCCGGGACGCGAGGAGCAGGAACGGCCTCATGCCGGCCAGGCTAGGTGCGTCGTCGCGGCCTCGCCCGGGGTGGGCGCGGGCCGCGGCCGGGGCCGGAGCGGCGGCCGGGACCGGAGTCGCCGTCCGGGTCGACGAGCGCATCGTCGAGGACCGCGCCGACGCCTCCGGCTCCGGCTCCGGCCCGACGGCGCGCACGACGGCGGCAGCGCGGCCGCAAGAGCCGGACGGTCACGACCGCGCGGGCTGTGAGGATCGACGCGCGGCGCCGGAGCACGCGCGCCGGGACGCGCTCAGGCACGGTCGTACGTGAGGACGGCGTTGCCGCCGTCGAACGTGGCGACGTCGATGAGGTCGTAGGTCGTGGGCCGGAACGCGGCCGCGCCGAACGCGTTCCGCCCGGCGCCCGCGACCACCGGGTAGAGCTTGACGACGAGCCGGTCGATCTGGTCGCGCAGCGCGCCCGCGAGGACGCCGCCGCCCGCGAGATAGATGTCGAGCGGGGAGTCCTCGGCCTTGAGCGCGCGCACGAGCCCGACCGGGTCGTCGCGCACGATCGTCACCGCGGGGTCGAGCTCGGGCTGGGACGTCGAGACGACGTACTGGCGCAGGTGCGCGTACGGGCTCGTGATCCCGAGGTCGAGCGCGGGCTCGTAGGTCCGCCGTCCCATGACGATGGTGTCGAACGTCCGGTTGGGCTGGTCGTCGACGCCGAGCTGGCGGCGCCCGTGCGTGGGCAGGACGTCCGGGAACGTGTCGATCATGCGCGCGCTGTAGGCGTCGGAGGACGGGTAGAAGTCGACCTCGTCGTCGGGACCGGAGAGGAAGCCGTCGATGGAGAGGGCCACGAAGTAGGTGAGTCGTCTCATGGCTCCAGCCTCGGATTCCGCCGATACGGGATCAATGACGCATGCTGGGGCGATCGTTCACCCGGTGTGAACGGTGCGCGGAGACGGAGGCAGAGGTGGCTACGTGGACCTGAGGGACATCGAGATCTTCCTGACGCTCGCGGACGAGCTGCACTTCGGGCGGACCGCGGAACGACTCCACGTCTCCCCCGCCCGCGTCAGCCAGGCGATCAGCCGGCAGGAGCGCCGCATGGGGACCACCCTGTTCGAGCGCACGAGCCGTCGCGTCGAGCTCACGCCGGTGGGCGCCCGCCTGCGCGACGACCTGCGGCAGGGGTACGAGCTCATCCAGTCCGGCATCGCCGCGGCGAGCCGCACCGGCGAGCGCCCCGTCGGGGTCCTGCGCGTCGCCGCGATGGGCATCGTCGGCCACGAGCTCGGTCCGGTGGTCGACGAGTTCACCGCCCGGCACCCGGGGTGCTCGGTCGAGCGTCGTGAGTTCCACTTCTCGGACCCGTTCGGGTCGCTGCGCGAGGGCGTGGCCGACCTCCAGGTGACCTGGTCGCCCGTCCGCGAGCCCGACGTCGTCGTGGGGCCGCGCGTGCTCACGGAGGGCCGCGTCCTCGCCGTCGCGGCGGGCCACCCGCTGGCGGGCGAGGACGGCGTCTCGGTCGAGGTCCTCGGGGACCACACCGTGCTCGACCTCGGCGCCGGCGTCCCCTCGTACTGGGAGGAGGCGATGGTGCCCCGCCGCACGCCCGCCGGGCGACCCGTGCTGCGCGGGCCGGTCGCGCGCACGTTCCACGAGGTGCTCACGGCGGTCGCCTCGGGCGAGGCGGTCACCCCGCTCAACGCGCACGTCCGGCGGTACTACACGCACCCGGGCGTCGTCTACGTGCCGATCGTCGACGTCCCCGACACCGAGTGGGTGCTCGTCTGGTCGCGCGACCGGGAGACCGCCGAGGTCCGCGCCTTCGCCGAGATCGCCCGCGAGCTGGGCTCGCGGGCGATCTGAGGCTCAGCTCCAGCGGAAGAGCTTCACCGCGAGCGGGAGGAGCACGGCGGTCCACGCGGCCATCACCACGAGCTGGAGCGTGGGGACCTCCGTCTCGAACCAGCCCGCGGACATCGCCTGGGCGGCGGCCCCGAGCGGGGAGAACTGCCCGATGTCCCGCACGACGTCGGGCATGATCGGCCCCGGCGTCCACATGCCCGAGAGGAAGAGCATCGGGAAGTAGACGAGGTTGCCGATCGCCGACGCGGTGCTCCCCTTGGCGGCGACCGCCGCGACGACCATGCCGAGGGAGAGCATGGACAGGACCGTGAGCACGAAGGCCAGCACGACCGTCAGCGGGCTGACGGGCGCGGCGAGGCCGAACACGACCTGGCCCACGACGAGCGCGAGCACCGCGGACACGGCGATCGCGCCGAGGTTGATGAGCAGGTGCGCGACGACGACGCCCTGCGGGCGCATGGGGGTCGTCGAGAGCCGGCGGAGCAGCCCCTTCTCGCGGGCGGTCGCGAAGGTCACGGGCATCGTCGTCAGCGCAGGCGTCGCGACCGCGGCGGCGAGGACGATCGGCACGTAGGTCGCGATCGCCGTCAGCCCGTCCCAGGGCGCGCCCGCCCCCGTGATCGGCTCCCGCATGCCCGGGATCGCGAACCCGACACCGACGAGGAGGACCGTCGGGAACATGAGCGCGAAGAACACGGCCGCGCCGTCGCGCAGGAACAGGCGGGCCTCGGTCCTCAGGAGCGTCCCGAAGCCTCGCCACGCCGAGCGGGCGGTCGGGACGCGGGTCAGGGTCGTGGTCGCGGCGGTCATCGTGAGGCTCCCTCGGGCTGGGCCGCGGAGTCCGCGGCGTGGTCGTAGGTCCGACCGGTCACGGCGACGAACACGTCCTCGAGCGTCCGCGTGACGGTCCGGACGTCGTCGGGCACGACCTCCTGCTCGGCGAGCGCGAGCACGACGGCGAGCAGCACCCGGCGTGTCCCGGTCACCTCGATCTCGCGCCCGTCCACCTCGACGTGCTCGACGTCGGCGAGCCCGGCGAGCGTGTGGAGCGCGAGGTCGTGGTCGGCCGGGGGCACGCGCAGGCGGACCGTGCGCGACGCGTCGACGGAGTCGATGAGCTCCGCGGGCGTGCCCTGCGCGACCACGCGGCCGCCGTCGATGATGACGAGCCGGTCGCACAGGCGCTCCGCCTCCTCCATGAAGTGCGTGACGAGCAGGATCGTCACGCCGCGGTCGCGCACGCGCTCGACGAGCTCCCAGGTCGCACGGCGGGCGGCCGGGTCGAGGCCGGTCGTCAGCTCGTCGAGGACCGCGACACGCGGGTCGCCGACGAGCGCCAGCGCGATCGACAGGCGCTGCTTCTGCCCGCCCGAGAGCTTGCCGAACGCGACGCGCCGGTGCTCGGCGAGGTCGAGGAGGTCGAGCAGCTCCTCGACCTCCGACGGGGCCTCGTAGAAGGACGCGAAGAGGCGCAGCGCCTCCTCGACCGTGATCTTCTCGTGGAGCGCGGCCTCCTGGAGCTGGACGCCGACGGCGTCGCGCACCGCGGCCGGGTCGGCCTGCGGGTCGACCCCGAGGACGCGGATCGCACCACCGTCCGCCTCGCGCAGCCCGGCGAGGCACTCGACCGTCGTGGTCTTGCCGGCACCGTTCGGGCCGAGGATGCCGAAGATCTCGCCCGGCGTGACGGTGAAGCTCACGTCCTCGACGGCGACCTTACGGGTGTCGGAGCCACGGGGCCCCGGGTAGGTCTTGCGCAGGTTCCGGACCTCGACGACCGGCGGCGTCCCGGCCTGCGCGACGGCGGTCGGGGCGGGCGACGCGACGGTCGCAGCCCCGGTGGGCGGTGGAGCGGTGCTCATGCTGGCCTCCTGGAGGGTGTGCGCCACCCACGGACGGCGCGGTGCGCCGCCCGGGAGGGCTTGGGTGTGGTGCTGCGGGCCGGTCAGGCGCTCGCGCTGGCGGCGAACTCGACCGGTTGGATCGCGACGCTTCGCAGGACGAGGCGGAGGAGCAGGGCGGCGAGCACGACCCCGACGACGCCGCCGAGGACGGCGAGCGCGACGGGGGTGCCGTCGAGACCGACGACGCGCGCGAGCGCGTGGCCGAAGAACCCGGAGCGCAGGAAGATCTCGCTCACCACCACGGGGACGAGCGACGCGAGCACGAGGAGCACCCCGCGCAGGAACCCGAACCCGTAGAAGCCGGCGGCGATGACCATCCCGGCCAGGTAGTACACGACGCAGAAGAGCCCCTCGACGAGGATCGCCAGGCCCACCTGCGAGCCGTCGACGTAGAGCTGGGCGAGCTCCGGCGCCGTCGACCACCCGGAGCGGCGGAACAGCGCCCACTCGCCCCACTTCACGAGCGCCGTGGCGACGCCGAACGTCATGCCCGACACGGCCGCGCCGATCCACAGCCCGTGCGTGTACGAGCGGCGCGTGCCGCCTGACGCGACGTGCACGGCGATCGTCATGAGGGGCAGGATGATGCCCATCACGAAGAGGAAGAACTTCGCCGAGCCGGCAACTCCTCCGACGGCCTCGATGCTCACGTCGTCGTTGCGCTCCATGATCCAGAGCACGAGCGCCCCGACGGCGAGCGCGATGGCCCAGAACCAGACCCCGACGTACCAGGTGCCGCCGATGAAGTACCAGGCGACGGCGTTGACGCCGCGCCGGTGGGCGGCGGACTCGAGGGCGCGGCGCTCGGCGCTGCGCTGGGTCGTGGCGGTCATCTCGTCGTCTCCGTCCCGGCCTCGGAACCCGGGCGCCCGTTGCGCGTCAGGTGGACGAACAGGTCCTGCACGGGCACGGCGCCCACCTCGAGCCCGGCCTCCACCGCGGCGGCACGCTCGTCCTCGGCGAACGTGCCGAAGAGCGTCACCTGGGCCGTGCCGCCGAGCCGTTGCCGGGCGAGCACCTCGCGACCGGCCGCGTGCCGCTCGACCACCTCGGCCGGGCCCGTGAGGCTCACGCCCCGGGCCCGGACGTCGTCGGCGTTCTCGGCGAGCAGGACACGCCCCCGGTCGATGATCACGACGTCCTCGAAGAGCCGCTCCACCTCGGTGATGAGATGGCTCGACAGCAGGATCGTGCGCGGGTGCTCGGCGTAGTCGGCGACGAGCGCGTCGTAGAACGCGTAGCGGCTCGGGGCGTCCATGCCGAGGTAGACCTCGTCGAAGATCGTCAGGGGCGCGCGCGAGGCCAGGCCGATGACCGCGCCGAGCGCGGACCGCTTGCCGCGCGACATCTCGGTCGGCTTCTTGCGGACGTCGACCTCGAGCTCGTCGAGCAGGCGGGCGGCGAGGTCGGCGTCCCAGTGCGGGCGCAGGTCCGCGTAGTACTCGAGCGTGTCCCGGGCCTTGTCGGTCTCCCACACGTCGCCGCTCTCGCGGACGAGCTGCGTGTGCATGGTCGCCCACACGTTCTCGAACGGGTCCTCGAGCTCGCCCGGCAGGCCCACGCGCACCGTCCCGTCCGTAGGTCGGCGGAACGCGGCGAGCAGCGCCGCGAGCGTCGTCTTGCCCGCGCCGTTGCGACCCAGCAGTCCGGTGATGACGCCGGGACGGACGGTCAGGGACGCCCCGTCCAGAGCGCGCGTCTCGTCGCGGCGGGAGTAGCGCACGACAACGTCGCGCACCTCGACCGCGAACGGCTCCGGGGCCGTGGTGGCCGGGTTCTGGTCGGGGATGTGGCTGGCGGGCCGGACGGTCACGGGTCTCACCTCGGGGTGGGGTCGGTGGTCGGGCCGGTGCGGGGGCCGCCGTCCGCCGGCGGACCGGCGGGGCGAGCTCGGCCGAGGACGTAGTCCACGATCTCGGCCGTCGGGATGTCGAGGAGGTCGGCCTGCGCGAGCGCGGGCGCGAGGACCTCGTCGAAGAACCGGGCGCGGTGGTCGGCGAGGAGCTGCTCACGCGCCCCCGGCGCGACGAACATGCCGAGCCCGCGGCGCTTGTAGAGGACGCCCTCGTCGACCAGGCCGGCGAACGCCTTGGCGGCCGTCGCCGGGTTGATGCGGAACGTCGTCGCGAACTGCGTCGTCGACATGACCTGCTCCTCCTCCGCGAGCTCGCCCGCGAGCACCTGCGCCCGGATCATCTGCGCGATCTGGAGGTAGATGGGTTCCGGTCCGTCGAACATGGGCCCCATCCTCTCCCGGCTCGCGCGTTCTGTGGTTCATTACTCAACTAATGAACCATAGATGCCGACGATCCCGCAACCCCCTTCCGCACGGCCGAGGCCCGTCCACCGAGGTGGAGCCCGGTCACGCGAGGAGGCACCCTGGGGGTGACCACGGCTCTATCTCGCGGGAGGCGGTGTGGACGGAGCGTGCGAGCTCGCAGGCGGGACGCCCTGGGCCGAGCCGCTGAGCACCTGGACGAGCCTCGCGTTCGTCGTGGCGGGCGCGGCCGTCGTGGTGGCGGAGCTGCACGCCCGCCGCAGCACGCCGTCGGGCACGACCCTGCCCGACGCCGCAGCAGCCACGCGCCTGCGCGTCGCCTTCGGGATCCTGGTCGCCCTGATCGGGATCGGGTCCGTGGTCCAGCACGGACCGTCGCCCGCGTGGAACCCGGTCGTGCACGACCCTCCGCTGCTCGGCGCGCTCGCGCTCGTCGCCGCGGACGCGGTCGCGGACCTCACCGGGCGCCGGCTGCGGCCGTGGTGGTGGCTCGCCCCGACGCTGCTGGGCGTGCCGCTCGCCGCGGCGTCGCCCACCGCCTCGACCGTCGCGCAGGTGGTCGCCGCCGCCGTCGCCGTGGGTGCGAGCACCCTGCGGGCGTGGCGTCGCCCCGCGGTCCGACGCCGCACCGTCACCGCGCTCGTCCTCCTCGCCGTGGGCGGCGGGATCGGGACGCTCACGCGTCCCGGGTGGCCCCTGTGCGACGCGGACGGGACGGTCGGCGTCGCGCTCCAGGGCCACGCCGTCTGGCACGTGCTCGCCGCGGCCGCGCTGTGGCTGCTCGCCCCGACGCTCGGGACCCGCGCGGCGCCCTGACGACGGACCGTTCACCCGCCCTCGGCGGTACCCATGGCGGCCCGCTGGTGGGACCCTGGGAGGATCCGGCGTCCGCGGCGGGTCACGCCCTCCGGCCGCCGGCGGTCACGAAGGAGTGAGACGACGATGGTCACCATTCGGCGCGGGTTCTCCAGCTTCTCGGCGGACGACCTCGACGCGGCGCGCGATTTCTACGGGAGCACCCTCGGGCTCCCCGTCACGGCACTCGACGACGGGGGCGGGCTGGTGCTGCACCTGGGCGGCGGCTCGGACGTGTTCGTCTACCCGAAGGAGGACCATCGGCCGGCCGCCTTCACGGTCATGCACCTCACCGTCGACGACGTGGACCAGGTCGTCGACGAGCTCACCGCGAAGGGCGTGACGTTCGAGCGCTACGAGGGGTTCGACCAGGACGAGAAGGGCATCGTGCGCGGGTTCATGGAGGGTGGCGACGGAGCCTGGTTCACCGACCCGGCCGGCAACATCGTCGGCCTCGCCGACGGCGAGAACATGGCACGCATGGTCGAGGGCTGAGCCCCGGACCTCCTGCCACGAGGTAGAGCCCTGGTCGATGACCAGGGCTCTACCTCGCGGAACCAGGGCTCTACTTCGCGAGGGCCGGGGCGAACGCGGCGCGGACGGCGTCGAGGTCCTGCGCGACGAGCTCGGCGAGCTGCACCGCGTTGAGCGCGGCGCCCTTGCGCAGGTTGTCGTTCGACACGAACAGCACGAGCCCGCGCCCGCCGGGGACGGACTGGTCGGTGCGGACGCGGCCGACGAACGACGGGTCCTTGCCGGCCGCCTCGAGCGGGTTCGGGACGTCCGCGAGCGCGACGCCCGGCGCGGACGCCAGGATCTCGCGCGCGCGGTCGGGCGTGATCGCGGCGCCGAACTCGGCGTGGATCGCGAGCGAGTGGCCGGTGAACACCGGGACGCGCACGCAGGTCCCGGCGACCGCGAGCTCGGGCAGGCCGAGGATCTTGCGCGACTCGTTGCGGAGCTTCTTCTCCTCGTCCGTCTCCTCCTGCCCGTCGTCGACGATCGACCCGGCGAGCGGGACGACGTTGAACGCGACGTTGCGCGGGAAGACCGCGGGCTCCGGGAGGGCGACCGCGCCGCCGTCGTGCACGAGCCCGACGAGCCCGGCGCCCGTGCCCTCGGCCGCCGCGCCCGCGACGGCCTGGGCGCGCAGCTCCTCCGCGCCGGCGAGCCCGGCCCCGGACACGGCCTGGTACGTCGCGACGATCAGGCGCTCCAGCCCGGCCTCGTCCGCGAGCGGCTTGAGCACGGGCATCGCGGCCATGGTCGTGCAGTTCGGGTTGGCGATGATGCCCTTGCGCGCCTCGCGCAGCGCGGCGGGGTTGACCTCGGACACGACGAGCGGGACGTCGGGGTCCATGCGCCACGCGGACGAGTTGTCGATGACGACGGCGCCCGCCTCGGCGAAGCGCTCGGCCTGCGCCTTCGAGGTCGCGCCGCCCGCGGAGAACAGGGCGACGTCGATCCCGCGCAGGTCGTCGGTCGAGGTCGCGGCGACGTCCTCCACCACGACGTCGGTCCCGCGCCACGGGAGCGTCGACCCGGCGGAGCGCGCCGACGCGAAGTAGCGCATGCTCGCGACGGGGAGGTCCCGCTCGTCGAGGAGGCGGCGCATGACGGCGCCCACCTGGCCGGTCGCGCCGACGACGGCGACATTGAGGCCCTGACGGTTCTCGGTGCTCATGGTTCCTCGTCCTCTCAGCGGCCGGTGCCGGCGTAGACGACGGCCTCGCCGTCGGCGGCGTCGAGCTCGAACGCGGTGTGCACGGCGCGCACCGCGTCGTCGAGCGAGTCCTCGCGGGTCACGACGGAGATGCGGATCTCGGAGGTGGAGATCATCTCGATGTTGATGCCCGCGTCGCGCAGGGCACCGAAGAGCTTCGCGGAGACGCCCGGGTGCGACTTCATGCCCGCGCCGACGAGCGAGAGCTTGCCGATCTGGTCGTCGAACTGGAGCGAGTCGAACCCGATCTCGCCCTGGAGAGCGGACAGCGCCGACATCGCGGCCGGGCCGTCGCCCTCGGGCAGCGAGAACGAGATGTCGGTCAGGCCCGTCCGGGCGGCCGAGACGTTCTGCACGATCATGTCGATGTTCACGCCCGAGCCCGCGACGACCTCGAAGATGCGCGCGGCCGTCCCGGGCACGTCGGGCACCCCGACGACGGTGATCTTGGCCTCGCTGCGGTCGTGCGCGACGCCGGAGATGATCGGGTCTTCCATGACGGTCTCCTCGGGAAGGTCTGCGGGGCTGGGAGCGGCGCCGGCGGGCCGGGGCGCGGAGTAGGCGTCCGCGCTCACGAACGTGCCCTCCTTGCCGCTGAACGACGAGCGCACGTGGATCGGCACGCCGTACCGGCGGCCGTACTCGACGCAGCGCAGCGCGAGGACCTTGGCCCCGCTCGCCGCCATCTCGAGCATCTCCTCGTACGTGATGCGGTCGATCTTGCGTGCGTTCGGCACGATGCGCGGGTCGGCGGTGAAGATGCCGTCCACGTCGGTGTAGATCTCGCACACGTCGGCGTCGAGGCCCGCGGCGAGCGCGACGGCCGTCGTGTCCGACCCGCCGCGGCCGAGCGTCGTCACGTCGTTCGTCGACTGCGTGACGCCCTGGAAGCCCGCGACGATCGCGACCTGGCCGCGCTCGATCGTCTCCCGGATGCGGTGCGGGACGACGTCGACGATGCGCGCCTTGCCGTGCACGGCGTCGGTGATGACGCCGGCCTGCTGGCCCGTGAACGACTTCGCCTTGACGCCCAGGCTGTTGATCGCCATCGCGAGCAGCGACATCGAGATGCGCTCGCCCGCGGTGAGGAGGATGTCCATCTCGCGCTGCGGCGGGAGCGGGGTGACCTGCTGCGCGAGGTCGATGAGCTCGTCCGTCGTGTCGCCCATCGCCGAGACCACGACGACGACGTCGTGACCGGCCCGCTTGGTCTGCGCGATGCGCTTGGCCACGCGCTTGATGCTCTCGGCGTCCGAGACCGACGAACCGCCGTACTTCTGCACGACAAGTGCCACGTGCTGCTCCATCTGTCGCCGGCCTCCGTCTCTCTCAACGGCCCGCCGGGTGCTTGTGGGTCGATCGATGATACGCACGCGTACCGCGGTCCGGCCAAGCCCGTCCCGCCATGCGGGCCCGGGCGGCGCGGCGTCAGCCCGCGCGGTGGCTCCGGTCGAGGGCCGCGGTCGCGCGCCGGATCGCCGGCACGGGAAGCACGACGGGCCTGGGGGTCGCGTCCGTCGAGGGCGCACCGCGCCCGGCGTCTCGCGTCGGGCCCGCGACGACGACGTAGGCGAGACCGACGACGAGGGCGCCGCCGACGAGGTTGCCGAGGCCGACCCAGGTGAGGTTGCGGGCGAAGTCGGCCCACGTCGTCGGGCCGAGGTCGCCGAGGAGGCCGAGCGAGAAGGTCGTCATGTTGGCGACCACGTGCTCGAAGCCGGAGGCGATGAACGCGAGGATCGCCCAGAACAGGACGATCGCCTTGCCCGCCTCGGAGCGCAGGCGACCGCACGCCCAGATCGCGGCGCACACGAGGAGGTTGCACAGGACGCCGCGGAAGAAGAGCTCGCCGCCGGTCTCGTGGGCCTTCGCGCGCAGCATGGACGCGACCATCTCCCCCGCGGCCGCGTTGGAGTGCAGGACTCCGGCCTTCGTCACCGCGAACGCGAAGAGCATCGAGCCGGCGAGGTTGCCGACGAGGCACAGGCCGAGGGTGAGGACGGCGTCGCGCACCCGGACGGCGCGCGTCGCGACGCCCTGGGCGAGGATCATCATGGCGGACGTCGCGAGCTCGGCACCGGCGAACACGACGAGGGTCAGCGCCGCGGCGAACACGCCGCCAGCGACGAGCCGCTCCCCCGGCGACCCGGCCGCGAGGAAGGGCCCGGCCGTCGCGACCATGAGCACGACGCCGACGCCGATGTACGCACCCGCGAGCATCGCGGCGACGAGGTAGCGCGCCGGGCGTCTCGCCGAGCCGACCTTCTTCCGGGCCGCCTCCGACTGGGTGGTCAACGCCTGGGCGAGGGTCTGCACGACCTCGATCCTCGCCGCCGCCCGGGACGTGGGGCCAGGGCCCGTGGTCGCAACCGGCCGGGACCGAAGGACCGAGGCGACAGGACCTGGCTCCGAAGGAGCGCCGAGCCCCGGGCGTCAGGCGGTCGCCGCCTCCACGGGCCGTGCGTCCGCGACCCTGACGTCGGCGTCGGCGTCGACCGAACCCGTGCCGCCGCCCTCCTCGGAGGCCACCGGGAGCGCCCCGAGCGGGGACGGGCGAGGGTCGAGCACGGCGGCGACGATCGCCTCGATCGCGAACTGGCTCGCCTCGCCGAGGTCCACCTGCGTGGGATCGAGGAGCCACTGGACCTGGAGCCCGTCCATGACGGCGAGGATCGACGCCGACGCGTGCCGGACGCTCGCGGGGACGGCGACGCCCCGCTCCGCGCAGAGCGCCTCGAACGCCTCGACGGCCTCGCTCCGCAGCGTGCGGTACCGGCCCTCGAAGAAGGCGCGCGCGGGGTGGTCGTCGGTCACGGACTCCGCGGAGAGCACGGCGTACGTCTGCACGATCCCGGCACGCTGCGCGTTGAGGAACGCCGTGCGGACCAGGTGGCGGAACATGTCGATGCCGCCCGGGATGTGCTGCCCGTCGAGGCCGGCGACGTCGCTCTCGTCGCGGTAGCGCAGCACCTCGAGGAGCAGGTGGTCCTTGGACCCGAAGTGGTGCAGGATCCCGGCGTGGGTCATGTCGACCTGCTCCGCGATCTCCGCCAGGGGGCCGTTGTGGTAGCCCTTGCTCCCGAAGGTCGCCATGGCGGCCTTGAGGATCTCCTCGCGGCGCCGGAGGGTCTCCTCCCGCACGCGGGGGCGCCGCCTGCTCGTGGTCATCGCCTCGTCACTTCCTCGTCGTGGTCCCCGGTGCGCCACCGTCGGCGCCGACGTCGGCGTTCCGTGCACCGAGCACGTCCTCGGTCCGTCGCCGTCCGGGGGTGATCCTACGCACGCGTCGGCGCCTCCGAGCCACCCTCCCGCCGAAGGTCACGGTGAGATATCGATCTGACCTGCGGAAACGCAGATTCTTGCCAACTTACTGACTGCACGGTAAGTTCTCCGCTCGACAGACGACTCGACGACGAGGAGCACGTTCGTGACATCGCAGTCCCTCGCGGGAGAGCGCGACCCCGCGGAGCTCGACACCCTGCGCACCCGTGCGCAGGGGCTGCCCCTCCGCGAAAAGGTCCGCCTCCTCACCGGCCGGTCCATGTGGCGCCTGCACGCCCAGGACGAGCTCGGGCTGCGCCCCGTCGTCATGTCCGACGGCCCCGTCGGGGTCCGCGGCACGAGCGAGGTCGAGGGCGAGACCTCGATCCTCTTCCCGTCCCCCAGCGCGATCGGCGCGACGTGGGACCGGGCCGCCGCGCACGAGACCGGGCAGGCGTTCGCCCGCGAGGCGCGCACGCACGGCGTCGACGTCGTCCTCGCCCCCCAGGTCAACATCCAGCGCACGCCCGTCGGGGGCCGGCACTTCGAGTGCTACTCCGAGGACCCGTACCTCACCGCGCAGATCGGCACCGGCGTCGTGCGCGGCCTCCAGGACCAGGGCGTCGCCGCGTGCGTCAAGCACTACGTCGCCAACGACTCCGAGACCCAGCGCACGTCGTACGTGTCGCACGTCGACCCCCGCGTGCTGCGCGAGGTCTACCTCGCCCCGTTCGAGGACGCGGTCGCGGCGGGCGCGTGGTCCGTCATGGCGGCCTACAACCAGGTGGACGACGGCGTGGAGTCCGGCCCCATGACCGGGCACCGGCACCTGCTCACCGACGTCCTCAAGGACGAGCTCGGGTTCGACGGCGCCGTGGTCTCCGACTGGGTCGCGACGCACACGACCGAGCTCTCCGCGAACGGCGGGCTCGACGTCGTCATGCCCGGCCCGGGCGGCCCGTGGGAGGAAGCCCTCGTCCGCGCGGTCGAGGACGGCCGCGTCGCCGAGAGCGAGATCGACGACAAGGTCGCACGCATCCTCCTGCTCGCGCGCCGCGTCGGCGCGCTCGACGAGCCCGCCCGCCCGGTCACGCACGACGGCGACCTGCGGGCCCTGGTGCGCCGCACCGCCGCCGCGGGCACCGTCGTCCTGCGCTCGGACGCCGAGAACCCCGTCTGGGACCGTCCCGCGCCGCGGTCGATCGCGCTCGTCGGCCCCAACGCCGTGCGCCCGCACGTGCTCGGCGGCGGCAGCTCGACCGTCAACCCCGCGCACGTCGTCACGCCCGCCGAGGGCCTGGCCGCGCGCTGGCCCGACGCCACGCTCACGGTGGCCCGCGGCGGTGACGCGCGCCGGTTCGCCCCCCGCCTCGACGTGGAGGGGCGCAGCGCCGACGGCGCCGCCGTCGCGGTGACCTGGCTCGACGCCGAGGGCACGACGCTCCGCAAGTCCGTCCTGCCCCGCTGGGACGGGTTCCTGCGCGACCTGCCCGCCGAGGTCGACACCGTCGTGCTCGACGTCGACGTCCTCCTCGACGAGCCCGGCGACCACGTGCTCGAGGTCGGCACGGTGCCGGGCCACTCGATCGAGATCGACGGCGTCGTCGTCGCGAAGGACGACCGTCGCTCCGGCGTCGAGGTCATCCTCGACTCCTCGATCAACAACCCCTCGGGCGCCCCCGCGACCGTGCACGTCGACGCGCCGCGGCGCGTGCGGATCACCGCGTCGCTCCTCGTCACCCGCGCCCAGGGCTACGGCAACCTCGTCCGCGCGGAGCTGCGCCACCGTGTCCCCGCGCCGAGCGCCGAGCAGGAGATCGCCGACGCCGTCGAGGCGGCCCGCGCGGCCGACCTGACCGTCGTCGTCGTCGGGACGAACGAGGAGGTCGAGTCCGAGGGCTGGGACCGGACGTCGCTCGCGCTGCCTGGTCGCCAGGACGAGCTCGTCGAGCGCGTCCTCGACGCCGACCCGGACGCGGTCGTCGTCGTGAACGCGGGCGCGCCCGTGCTGCTCCCCTGGCTCGACCGCGCGCGCACGGTGCTGTGGGTCTGGTTCCCCGGCCAGGAGGCCGGGCACTCGATCGCGGACGTGCTCGCGGGCGACGTCGAGGCGGCCGGCCGCCTCCCCTGGACCCTCCCGGCCACCGAGGCCGACGTCCCCGTCCCGCACGCTGTCCCCGACCAGGGGGTCGTCGAGTACGCCGACGGCGTCCACGTCGGCTACCGCGCGTGGGAGCGCTCGGGCGCCGTCCCCGCCGCACCCTTCGGGCACGGGCTGGGCTGGACGACGTGGTCGTACGACGCGTCGTCCGACCCGGTCCGCACGCCCGACGGCGACGCGACCCTCACGGTCCGCGTCGCCAACACCGGACCCCGCGACGGCCGCGAGGTCGTCCAGGTCTACGTCGAACCCCCGGTCGCGCCCGCGTCGGCCCCGGTCGCCGAGCGCGACCGCCCGGTCCGCTGGCTCGGCGGGTTCGCCGTCGTCGACGTCGCCGCGGGGGCCTCCGCCGACGTCACCGTGACCGTCCCCCGCCGTCAGCTCGAGGTGTGGGACACCGACAGCGGACGCTGGCACCTCCCGGCCGGGACCTACCGGCTCCGGGTGGGGCGTTCCGTCCACGACCTCCGCCTGGACACCGCGGTCCGGGTGCAGGGCAGCACCACCGAACAGGAGTAGCCCGGACCGCGGTCCACTCGGGGCGACCCAGCGCCCCGCGCCACCTTCCGTTTCACCCGTACGCTCCACCGCCCCGGCACCGCGCCGGGGACGATGTTCCCTCGAAGGAGAGAGATTCATGAGGTTGAAGGCCTCCGCGATCGCCCTCGGCATCGCGACAGCACTCGTGCTGACCGGCTGCTCGTCGACGGGCGGCAACAACGACGACGAGACGACCGGCTCCGGCGCGGGCGCCGCCCTCACCATCGCCAAGCCGGACGGCGCGATCGCGACCGAGTCGAACAACCCGTGGATCGGCGACTCGTCCGCGCTCAAGCTCGGCTACGTCAACGCCATCTACGAGCCCGTCGGCATCGTCAACGTCGTCAACCCGTCGGACGAGGTCCGCCCGTGGCTCGCGTCCGAGATCACGTGGTCCGAGGACTACACGTCGGTGACGCTCACGACCCGCGAGGGCGTGAAGTGGAGCGACGGCAAGGACCTCACGGCCGACGACATCGCGTACTCGTACCAGATCCTCGTCGACACGCCCGAGCTCAACACCGCGGCGCTCGACATCAAGGACGTCGCCGTGGACGGCGACACGGTCACCGTCACCTTCGGCACGCCGATGTTCGCCAAGCAGGACAAGGTGCTGCACCGGTTCGTCGTCCCGAAGCACGTGTGGGAGGGCGTCGCCGACCCGACGACGGAGACGAACCCCGACCCCGTCGGCACCGGCCCGTACACGCTGACGAGCTTCAGCACGGAGAGCGTCCAGCTCGACGCGCGCGACGACTACTGGGGCGGCGAGCTCGCGGTCCCGACGCTGTACTACGTCTCCTACAACGACAACAGCGCCCTGACGACCGCGCTCGCCAACGGCGACGCGGACTGGGCCCAGGCCTTCCTCCCGAACGTGCAGTCGGCGTTCGTCGACAAGGACCCGGAGCACAACGTGTACTGGGCCCCCGCCGGCCTCGGCATCGACGCGATGTTCGTCAACACGACCAAGAAGCCGTTCGACGACGTCGCGTTCCGCCAGGCCGTCAACATGGTCATCGACCGTGAGCAGCACCAGCAGATCGCCCGCGAGGGCGGCGTCCCGCTGCTCACCTCCGTCACGGGTCTGCCGACCCCGGCCGGTGACCCGTTCATCTCGGACGAGTTCGCGGGCGAGGAGTACGCGGTCGACGTCGACGGCGCGAAGAAGGTCCTCACGGACGCCGGGTACACGTTCGAGGGCGACGCCCTGATCGACCCCGACGGCGAGCCCGTCACCTTCCAGCTCAGCGTCCCGCAGGGCTGGAACGACTACGTCACCGGCATCAGCCTCATCGCGGAGTCGGTCAAGGCGATCGGCGTCGAGGCCACGGTCGACACGCCGGACTCGGACTCGTGGTGGGCCGCCAAGGGCACGGGCGACTTCGACGCGATCCTGCACTGGACCGAGACGGGCGCGACGCCGTACGACATCTACAGCGACACGATGGACGCCCGCTGGCTCAAGCCGGTCGGTGAGGCAGCGGACTACAACTTCGGCCGCTTCGACAGCCCGGAGGCCACGGCCGCCCTCGACGCGTACCTCGCGGCGACGACGGACGAGGACCGTGCGACGGCCATCGCCGAGGCGCAGAAGATCTTCGTGGACCAGGTCCCGGTCATGCCGATCGGCACGCGTCCGTTCATCACGGAGTTCAACACGCGCAACTACGTCGGCTGGCCGAGCGACGAGGACCCGTACATCAACGCGGACCCGACGCAGCCGACCGCGGTGCTCATCCTCACCCAGCTCAAGCCCGCCGAGTGAGGCAGCCGGCTCGCGCGTCGGAACGGCGCGCGAGCCGGGTGCGGCCGGGTGCGTCGGGAAGGTCCCCACACCTTCCCGGCGCACCCACCGCGGTGCGACGGTATGACCCGCACCCGAGAGCACGACGCACCGCGAACCCCCCAGCACAGAAACAGGTAGGACGAGTGAACACCGAACCCCTGCTGACCGTCTCGCGCTTCAGCGTGGTCTACGACGTCGACCCGCCCGTCGAGGCCGTCAGCGACGTCTCCCTCACGCTGCACCGCGGGGAGATCCTCGGCCTCGCCGGAGAGTCCGGCTGCGGCAAGACGTCGCTCGCGTACGGCATCCAGCGGCTGCTCAAGCCGCCGGCTGTGATCCCCTCGGGCTCGGCGATCTTCCACGACGAGTCGGGCGAGGACGTCGACCTCAACGCGCTCGACGACGACGCGATGCGCCGGTTCCGGTGGGACAAGGCGTCGATGGTGTTCCAGGGGGCGATGAACGCGCTCAACCCGGTCGCCAACATCGGCAAGCAGCTCGGCGACGTGTTCGAGACGCACCGCCCCCGCATGAGCAAGGCCGAGCGGACCGAGGAGAGCGCCCAGCTCCTCGACCTCGTCGGCGTCGGACGCGACCGGCTGCGCTCCTACCCCCACGAGCTCTCCGGCGGCATGCGCCAGCGCGTCATGATCGCCATGGCCCTGGCGCTCAAGCCCCAGCTCATGATCATGGACGAGCCGACGACGGCGCTCGACGTCCTCGTGCAGCGCGAGATCCTCCAGCAGATCTCGGACCTGCGGAAGCAGTTCGGCTTCTCGGTCATCTTCATCACGCACGACCTCCCGCTGCTCCTCGAGATCTCCGACCGGATCGCGGTCATGCGCCAGGGCCGGATCGTCGAGCTCGACACCGCGTCGAACATCTACCACCACGCCCAGCACGAGTACACGCGCAAGCTCCTCGGCTCGTTCCCGAGCCTCACCGGGGAGCGGGGCGGGTTCGTGCGCGGCCGTTCGGAGCCCGCGGCCACGGCCGCGAGCACGGCCGCGACCAGCGCAGGAGGCCAGGCCTGATGACCACCCTCGAGTTCTCGCACGTCAGCAAGAAGTACAAGGTCCGCGGCTCCGGAGACCTGCTCGCGCTCGACGACGTCAGCTTCACCCTCACCTCCGGGCGCACCATCGCGCTCGTCGGCCAGAGCGGCAGCGGCAAGTCGACGATCGCGAAGATCCTCACGCAGCTCGAGCGCGCCACGTCCGGCGAGATCCTGCTCGACGGCGCCCCCATCCCCCGGCGGGGACGGGCGCTGCGCCGCTACCGGCAGCAGATCCGCATGGTCTTCCAGGACCCGTTCGCGTCGCTCAACCCGTACCACACGATCCGCCACCACCTCGAGCGTCCGCTGCGCCTCGACCACGTGGTCCCGAAGGACGAGGTCGACGCCGAGGTCCACCGCCTCCTCGACCGCGTCCACCTGGACAGCGGAGTCGTGGAGCGCCGCCCGCACGAGCTGTCCGGCGGCCAGCGCCAGCGCGTCGCGATCGCGCGCGCCCTCGCGTCGCGCCCGTCGCTGCTCATCGCCGACGAGCCGGTCTCGATGCTCGACGTGTCGATCCGCCTCGGCGTCCTCAACCTCCTCGCCGAGCTCCAGCGCGAGGCGAACCTCGGGGTCCTCTACATCACGCACGACCTGGCGACCGCGCGCCACTTCAGCGACGAGATCATGGTCCTGCACCACGGCAAGGTCGTGGAGCACGGGCCGGCCGACGACGTGATCCTCGAGCCCCAGCACCCCTACACCCGCGCGCTACGCGATGCCTCGCCCAACCCGGAGGTCCACTTCTCCGGCACCGGCCCCGCATCGTCGAGGAGCTGATCCCGTTGCGATTCTTCGCCCGACGCACCGCCTTCTACCTGTTCACCGCCTGGGCGGCGATCACGATCAACTTCTTCCTGCCCCGCATGATGAAGGGCGACCCGGTCTCCGCGTACCTCGCGAAGAACCAGGGGAAGATCAGCCCCGAGGCCGCCGAGTCGCTGCGCACCCTCTTCGGGCTCGACGACGGCCGGTCGCTCTTCCAGCAGTACATCGACTACTGGGGGCTCATGCTCAGCGGCGACCTCGGTCGCTCGTTCTCCAAGGGGCTCGCCCCCGTGGGCGACGTGATCGCCGCCGCCCTGCCGTGGACGCTCGGGCTCGTCGGCATCGCGACGATCCTCAGCTTCTTCCTCGGCAGCGGCCTCGGCGCGATCATCGGCTGGCGCCGCGGGAGCAAGGCCGACGCGATCGTGCCCATCTCGACGTTCTTCTCGACCGTCCCGTACTTCTGGATGGGCCTCATCGCCATCGCGGTCTTCTCGAGCATGCTCGGCTGGTTCCCGGCGTCCCACGCGTACAGCAAGGGCGCGTCGCCCGAGTGGTCGTGGGAGTTCGTCTGGGACGTGATCCAGCACGGCACGCTGCCCGCCCTGACCATCGTCGTCGCGTCGCTGGGCGGCTGGGTGCTCGGCATGCGGAACATGATGATCACCGTCCTCGACGAGGACTACGTGACGGTGGCCCAGGCCAAGGGCCTCCCGCCCCGCAAGGTGCTCACGCGTTACGCGTCGCGCAACGCGGTGCTGCCGCAGCTGTCGAGCTTCGCCCTGTCGCTCGGCTTCATCGTGGGCGGCACGCTCGTCATGGAGCTCGTCTTCTCCTACCCCGGGGTGGGCAAGCTGCTGCTCGACGCCACCAACGCGAAGGACTACCCGCTGATGCAGGGACTCTTCCTCGTCATCACGCTCTCGGTCCTCGTCGCGAACATCCTGGCGGACGTCGCCTACGCCGCCCTCGACCCGCGCACGCGTCAGACGGAGGCCTGAGCCATGACGTCCACCACCACGACCGCGACGAGCGAGGCCACCGCGCCCGCGACCCCGCCGGCCGCCCCGAACGGCTCCTCCGGACGTGGCCTCGCGAGCCGTGCCGGGGCGTCGTTCGCGATGTTCCGCAACGGCAAGTCGCTCACCGGCCTGATCATCCTCGGCGTGTTCACGCTCGTCGCGATCTTCGGCAACCTCCTCGCGCCCTACGGCCCGCTCGAGAAGGACTTCACCGCCCTCAAGCAGCCGCCGTCCGCGCAGCACCTGCTCGGTACGACGCACATGGGCGAGGACGTCCTCAGCCAGATCATCTACGGCACGCGGGGCGTGCTGGTCGTCGGCTTCGTCTCCGGCATCATCGCGACGCTCGTCGCGGTGATCATCGGGGTGACGGCCGGGTACATCGCGGGCTGGCGCAGCGAGTCGCTCTCGGCGCTCACGAACGTGTTCCTCGTGCTCCCGGGCCTCCCGCTCATGATCATCGTCGCGTCGCAGCAGGAGAACCCGAGCCTCCTGCTCGTCTCCACGGTGCTCGCGATCACGGGCTGGGCATGGGGCGCGCGCGTCCTGCGGGCGCAGACCCTGTCGCTCCGCAACCGGGACTTCATCCAGGCGGCACGCGCGAACGGCGAGCCGATCCACCGGATCATCGCCGTCGAGATGCTGCCGAACCTCACCGCGATCATCGCGTCGAGCTTCGTCGGCACCGTGACCGCCGCGGTCCTCGGCCTGACGACGCTCGCCTTCATCGGGGTCATCCCCATCACGAACCTCAACTGGGGCACGATCCTCTTCTGGGCCCAGCAGAACGGCGCCTTCCCCGACTACTGGTGGTGGTACGTCCCCGCCGGCCTGTGCATCGCGCTGCTCGGCATGGCCCTGTCGCTCATCAACTTCGGCATCGACGAGTACGTGAACCCGCGCCTGCGGTCGGCCGGCGAGCGGGCGCGCGCCATGCGCAAGAAGGGCTACAAGGTCTCGAGCGGCATCACGACCGTCGCCGACCGCCCCGACCTGCTCGAGGGCAGCGTCACACCGCCCCCGCCCGACTCCCCGCACGTCGCCCTGCCGGGCGCACCGGTGCACGGCGACGACATCGGTGCGGTGACGGAGGCCGACCAGGCGACCGGCGGACCGGACGTGATCCCGGCCGGCCGGCCGGAGCGCTCCGCGTAGCGGTCGCCGCACGGACAGGTGAGGGGCCGTACCACGGCCCCTCACCGGCAGACGGTCCCGGCACGGGACGCCGTCCGCGCCACGCCCCTGGCTCGGACGGCACGCCTCCACCGTGCCGGGACCGTTCGCACCCCCCGGGTCAGCGCATCTTGCGCCGGTAGATCGCGACGGCCCACGCGTACGCGACGACGAGGATCCCGACGAGCCACGCGAGCGCGACCCAGATGTCGGAGCCGACGGGCTGCCCGCCGAACAGCGCGCGCAGCGTGTCGACGATCGCGGTGACCGGCTGGTTCTCCGCGAACCACGCGACCGGTGCCGGCATGGTGTCCGTGGGGACGAACGCGGAGCTGATGAACGGCAGGAAGATCAGCGGGTAGCTGAACGCCGACGCGCCGTCGACCGTCTTGGCCGAGAGGCCGGCGACCACCGCGAGCCACGTCAGGGCGAGCGTGAACAGGACGAGGATGCCCAGCACGGCGAGCCACGCGCCCACCGACGCCCCGGTGCGGAACCCCATGAGGAGCGCGACGCCGACGACGATCGTCACCGAGACGAGGTTCGCGACGAGCGAGGTGAGCACGTGCGCCCACAGGACGCTGGACCGTGCGACGGGCATCGACTGGAAGCGCTCGAAGATGCCGCCCTGGAGGTCGAGGAACAGCCGGTACGACGTGTACGCGACGCCCGAGGCGACGGTGATGAGCAGGATGCCGGGCAGCATGTAGTCGATGTACGACCCGGCGCCGGTGTCGATCGCGCCACCGAGGACGTAGACGAACAGCAGCATGAGCGCGATCGGGGTGACGGCGGTCGTGATGATCGTGTCCGGGCTGCGCAGGATGTGGCGCAGCGAGCGGCCGGTCAGGACACGGGTGTCGGCCAGGACGTGCGTGGTCATCGGAGCTCCTCTCCGGCGGGCTGGGTGCCCTCGGCGGTCGTCGGGGTCGTGGGGTCCTCGTCGGTCTCGCCGACGAGGGTGAGGAACACGTCCTCCAGGGACGGCTGCTTCTCGACGTACTCGACCTGCGCGGGCGGCAGGAGCGCCTTGAGCTCGGCCAGGGTGCCGTTCTGGATGATGGTGCCGCGGTGCAGGATCGCGATCCGGTCGGCGAGCTGCTCGGCCTCGTCGAGGTACTGGGTGGTGAGCAGGACGGTCGTGCCGCCCTGCGCGAGCTGGCGCACCGTGGCCCAGACCTCGATGCGGGCCTGGGGGTCCAGGCCGGTCGTGGGCTCGTCGAGGAAGATGACCGGCGGGTCGCCGATCAAGCTCATCGCGATGTCGAGGCGCCGGCGCATGCCGCCGGAGTAGGTCCCCGCCCGACGCGAGCCCGCGTCGGTCAGGGAGAAGCGGGCGAGCAGGTCGTCCGCGACCTGGCCGGGGTCCTTCAGGTGGCGCAGGCGGGCGACGAGCACGAGGTTCTCCCGGCCCGTGAGGACCTCGTCGACCGCGGCGAACTGCCCGGTCAGGGAGATCGACTCCCGGACCTGCCCCGGCTGGTCGACGACGTCGTGCCCGTGGACGCTCGCGGTCCCCGCGTCGGGCGCGAGCAGCGTCGACAGGATCCGCACGAGCGTGGTCTTGCCCGCCCCGTTGGACCCCAGCAGCGCGAAGATGCTCCCGGGGGTCACCTCCAGGTCGACCCCGCGCAGCACGCGCAGGTCGCCGAACGACTTCTCGATGCCTCGGACCCGCACCGCGGGCTCGAGGGACTGGTCAACAGACATCTGAGGATCTCCGATTCCTGAGCGTTTCTCGGGTGGTGCGGTTCACGGCCGACGGACGACGACGTCGCCGTAGCCGGTGCTGGCATGGATCTCCGCCGTGGACTCGTCCTCGACGGGCCCCTCGGTCGGTGTCAGGTGGTTGCGGACGCTCCCGTGCTCCGAGCTCGCGTCGAGGAAGACCGCCGTCCCCTCGGGCACGCCCACCTCGATCGAGCCGTAGGAGGTGGTGAGGTCGACGCTGCCGGACTCCAGGGTGTTGACCCGGATCCCGGCGTGGGCGGACCGGGCGGTGAGCGTCCCGGTGACGAGTCCCACCGCGATGTCGGCGTGCGCGCCGTGCACCTGGAGGGTGCCCGTGACGGCGCCGACCGTCGTCGTGCCGTTGGTCGCCTTGACCGTGCCGTCGCCGGCGACCTCGTCGATGCGGACCGACCCGGCGCTGACCCTGACGTTCACGGAGCCGCTCACGCGCCGCGCCGCGACCGAGCCGGCAGAGGCCTTGACGTCGAGGCGGTCGACGTCCTCCAGGCGCGCGTCGCCGGCGGAGAGCGTCATGTCCACGGTGCCGAGCGAGCCCTCGGTGTACAGCGAGCCGGTCTTGCCGCTCAGGTCGGTGCCGGTGGGCAGCTCGACCGTGATGTCGGCGGTGCCCGAGGCGAACGGGAGCACGAACTGCTTCCACGAGCCGGGGTAGGTGATGGTCACGGAGCTGCCGTCGCTGTCGACGCGGATCTCCTCCGCGGCGCGCACGCTGCCGGACTTCGCGGGGTCCGTCGGCAGGACCGTCACGACGACGTCGTCGCGGTCGCCGGCGACCACGTGCAGGTTGGCGAAGGGGACGTCCACGACGACCGTGACGGGCTGGGGTGCGGGGAAAGTGGGCATGACGGAGCTCCAACGGTGGTGTCGGTGTGGTGTCAGCGGGTGGTCGGAAGGGCGGGGCGAGCGGACCGGGAGAGGTCAGCGCACCCAGCCGGTGACGCGGGCGGAGCCGCGCTGCTGCGGACGGGCCTGCGCGGCAGGGCGCCCGGTGGACTGCTCGAGCGCCGCGGCGACCGCGCGCACGAGCCAGGTGTTCACGGAGACGCCGTCGCGGGCGGCGGCGGTCTCGGCCTGCGTCTTGAGGTGGTCGGGCAGGCGCAGGGTGGTGCGGGTCGTGGCACCGGACTCGACGTCGGCCGGCCCGGCGGCGGGCGGCGCGACGGGCGTCGCCGCGGACACCGGGGCGACGCCGTACGCCGGCTCGCCGGGAGCCGCGGGCGGAGCCGCGAGGGCCGGCGCGGCGACGACGAACTCCGGGGCGCCTCCCCGCAGTCGCACGTCGACCGACCCGGGCGCGAGCTCGGCGGAGATCTCGCCCGCCGCGTCCGAGAGCGCGTCGAGCAGGACGAGCCGCACGGCGGCGTCGAGCGGGGCGGTCAGCCGCTCGGCGAGGCGACGGCCGTCGTCCCCGGCGGCGTCCGCGGCGGCGGCGAGGCGGTTCTGGAGGTCGTCGACGTACGGGGTGAGGTCCATGACGCCATCATGGCACCACTTGTGGTGTCACCGCAACCCCTAGCGACAACATGTATGACACCACCTGACACCAGGCCGTACCCGTCGGCCTCGGGTGGCGCGGTCAGGCGGTCAGGTCGGCGACGACGTCGTACCCGAGCTTGAGGATGAGCGCCCCGACCACGGCGACGAACACGACCCGGACGAACGCGCTGCCCTTGGCGACCGCCATGCGGGCGCCGACGTACGCGCCGAGCAGGTTCGCCGCGCCCATGAGCAGGCCGAGGCCCCACAGCACCGCGCCGTACGGGACGAAGAAGATCAGCGCGCCGGCGTTCGTCGCGAAGTTCGCGATCTTCGCGAGCGCCGACGCCGGCAGGAACGCGTACCCGAGGATGCTCACGAGCGCGATGACGAAGAACGTCCCCGTGCCGGGGCCGAGCAAGCCGTCGTAGGTCCCGATGACGAGGCCGATCCCGGCCGCGGCCCAGCGGTGCCCGTTGCCCTCCCAGCGCAGGTTCGTCGTGTGCCCCAGCTTCGGCTTCGCGATCGTGTACGCGGCGACCCCGACGAGCACCACGAGGATGATCGGCTTGAACAGCTCGGCCGGGATGCGCGACGCGAGGGCGGCGCCGCCGATCGCGCCGACCAGCGCGGCGAGCGCCATCGGGCCCGCCGTCCGCAGGTCGGGGCCGACCCGCCGGTAGTACGTCGCGGCGCTCACCGACGTGCCCATGATGCTCGCGAGCTTGTTCGTCGCGAGCGCCTGCACCGGGCTGATGCCGGGCACGAGGAGCAGCGCGGGGAGCTGGACGAGGCCGCCGCCGCCGACGACGGCGTCGATCCACCCCGCCGTCAGGGCGGCGAGGACGAGCAGGAGGACGGTCAGGCCGTCGATCTCGAGCCCGCCGGAGACCGGGAGGGAGAAGGCGGGCAGCACCCCCTAGTGGTACCACGCCGCACCCTTCCCCGGAGGCCCGGGCCTGCCTACGCTGCTGTGATGACCGAGAACCCTGAGGTCGAGCCGACCGGCTCCGTCGTGCACGAGGACGACGGCCGGTGGATCGTGCTCCGCCGGAACTTCGCCGCACCCGTCGCCGACGTCTGGGCGAGCCTCACCGAGCCGGCGGGGCTCGAGCCCTGGATCGGCACGTGGGACGGGGACCCGACCACGGGAAGCGTCCGCTTCGTCATGACCGCCGAGGGCGCGACGGAGGGCGACGAGTGCCGGGTCCTGCGCTGCGACCCACCGCACCGGCTCGTGGTCGAGACCGCCGTCGGCGAGACGTCGTGGCACCTGGAGATCGACCTGGCCGACGACGGCGGCACCACCGCCCTCGTGTTCCGGCAGGCGCTGGCCCCGGACGAGGACGCCGGGTCGATCGGGCCCGGATGGGAGTACTACCTCGACCGCCTGGCCGCCGCCCGTGCCGGGCGCGACCCCGCCACGGTCGTGTGGGACAGCTACTACCCCGCCCTCGCGGCGCACTACGGCTCGGCGGGCGCGCCGGCCTGATCGCGGCGCACGACTGCGACGCGTGCCTCAGGACTGGAGGGCGTCGTACTCCGCCTCGGCCGCGACGTCGTCCTCGACGTCGAGGCGCAGGTGCGCGAGCGCGAGCTGGAGCACGCGCAGCGCGCTCGCCGCGCGCTCGCCCCAGAGCGAGACGTAGGAGAACTGCCACCACCACAGGCCCTCGAGCTCGCGGCCACCGTCGTAGTGCTGGAGGCCCTTCGCGAGACACTCGGCGACGCACGCGAGGTCGCCCGAGAGCGACGCAGCGCCGACCTCGGCGCCCACGAGCGGGTCCGTGATCTCGGCGTAGTCGTCGAACCCGTCGAAGAGCTGCGCGAGCGCGGTCCGCAGCGGGTCCACGTCGGTGTCGCGGCCGGCGTCGGGCTCGAAGCGCTCGACCGGGACGACGTCTCCCATCGCCCCGAGCCGCGCGCCCGCGGCGAGCGCGTCGGACAGCGCGAGCAGCAGGAGGGGCAGCACGGCCCCGGGCGCGGCCCCCGACGCGACCTGCGTCGCGGTCGTGAGGAACGCGCGCGCCTGCGCGGCCATGCCCTCCGCGATCTCCCGCAGGTCGGGGTCGTTCTCGATCTCCCCCATGCTCGTCACCTCTCGTCAGCCGCCGACGGGGCGTCGGCCCTCGAACGCCCGGCCGAGCGTCACCTCGTCCGCGTACTCCAAGTCTCCCCCGACCGGCAGCCCGGACGCGAGGCGGGTCACGCGCAGGCCCATCGGGCCCAGCATGCGCGCGAGGTACGTGGCCGTGGCCTCGCCCTCGACGTTGGGGTCGGTCGCGAGAATCACCTCGGTGACCTGCCCGTCGGCGAGGCGCGCCATGAGCTCGGCGATCCGCAGGTCGCCCGGCCCGACGTTCTCGATCGGGTTGATGGCTCCGCCGAGCACGTGGTACCGCCCCCGGAACTCGCGCGTGCGCTCGATCGCGACCACGTCCTTGGGCTCCTCGACGACGCAGATCACCTCGGGCGACCGGCGCGGGTCCGCGCAGATGCGGCACTGCTCGGACTCCGCGACGTTGCCGCACGTCTCGCAGAAGCGCACGCGCGCCTTCACCTCGGTGAGCGCGTCGGCGAGCCGGCGCACGTCCGCGGCGTCGGCGGCGAGCAGGTGGAACGCGATGCGCTGCGCACTCTTGGGCCCGACGCCGGGGAGTCGGCCGAGCTCGTCGATCAGGTCCTGGACAGCGCCTTCGTACACGCCCCCAGCCTACGGGGCGCGGCCCACATGACGGGTCGGCCCGCCGTCGGCAGCCGTCGTCCCGAGCCGTCCGGGGGATCAGACCTGGTCCTGGATCTCCTCGATGATCTTCCCGTCGAGCAGGCTCACGACGAGCGCCGTCCCGACGAGGCCCGTCGAGACGATGTCGGGGTCGTCCGCGGAGGGGAGGTCGTCCAGCGGGTCGACCGTCGACGACGCGTCCCGCCGGGCGGGCGCCTCGGCAGGTCGGGAGACGCGGGCCGTCGTGGCCGCCGCGATCGCCGCGCGCGCCGCGGAGACCCCGCGCAAGGGGGCTCCCGACGCGTCCACCGGAGCGACGGGGGCCGCCGCACGAGCAGGGGGCTCGTGGCGCGGCGCGGAAGCGGGCGTGGCCGGGGCGGGGCGCGCGGGCGAGGCCGGTGCCTCCGCTGCGGACGTCGTGCGCGCGGGCGCACGCTCGAGGACGGGCTCCGGCTCGGGACCGTCGTCGAGGTCGGCCGGCGGCTCGGCGGGCGCCCCCGCGAGCCACGCCTCGTCCGCCGCGTCGATGCGCGGCTCGGGTGCAGGCGCGGGCGCAGAGGCTCCGGCGAGCCAGGCCTCGTCCGCGGCGTCGACCACCGGTCCGGTGTCGTCGGCGGCGGCGGGATCGGTCGCGACGGGTCGCTCCTGCAGCGCGACCGCCCCGCGCGGAGCGGCCGTTCCCGCCGCCAGCGCGGTCGGGGCCGCGCCCGACGGCACGACACGGCCCGGCGCGCTGACCGCGGCGAGAGATGCGTCCGCGCCGCTCTCCCCCGGGCCCGGCTCGGCGCGCGATCCGCCCGGGCCGGGTGCGACGGGAGCCGGAGCGGAGGACCCCGGTGCCGGGGTGGCAGGGCCCTGGGCCGGGGCCGGACCGCCACCACCTGTACCGCCCTCGTCGAGGCGCGGCTCGACCCGCACCTGGAGCCCGAGCGTCTGGTAGACGGTGTCCTGGACCGCGCTCGTGTGCCGCGCGGAGGAGAAGGTCCGCGCGAGCCCCGGCGACGGGAACGCGAGGTAGAGGACGTCGGGGCCGAGCTCTGCCACCTGCGCGTTCGCGCTGACGAGGGACCACGTCACGGGGTTGGCGCGCAGGTTCTCGAGGACCTCCGGCCAACGCCGCCGCAGCTCCTCGGTCGTGAGCGCCGGGCTCGCGTCGCCGGACGAGGCGCTCGCCGCCGGCTGGGCCGGACGGTCTGCCGTCGGCTCCGCGGGGGCCGCCTCGGCGCGCACGGGAGGCGCCGCCTCCTCCCGCGGCGGCGACACCGCGTCGTCCTGCGCCGGCCCGTCGGCGTCCGCGTCCTCCTGCGCCGCCGGACCGGCGTCCGCGTCCTCCTGCGCCGCCGGACCGGCGTGCGCGGCGTCCGTGCGCGCGGGCTCGGTCACGCTCGACGGGACGGCGCCCGCGCTCGGTACGGACGGGGTGTCCGCTGCCGACGCGGCACCGGGTGCCGGTGCGGAGGCCCGCTCGTCGTCGACGATCCCTGTCGGGGCGGCCTCGGCGGGCCGGGGATCGGCCGGTTCGGCGGAGGGCTGCACGTCGGTCGGCGCGGCGGAGACGGCCGGCGGCTGCGCGACCGACGAGGTGGACCGGTTCGGGCGCAGGGCGGCGCGCACGGCGGCAGCACCGGTGAGCCCGGACGTCGGCGCGGCCGCGGCGGGAACCTGCCCCCCGCCGTCGGGCACCGGAGCTCCCGGACCAGCGGCTGTCCCGGCCCCCGTCGAGACGGCCGCCGGGGCGAGGGCGACCGCGCCCAGCCCCCCGCGCTCGAGGCGGTCGAGTCGTGCCGCGAAGCCGGCCGCGCCGTCGTCGGCCCCGGGGAGGAGCAGCCTCGCCATGAGGAGCTCCAGGTGGAGTCGTGGCGAGGTGGCGCCCGTCATCTCCGTGAGCGCCGCGTTGACGAGGTCGGCCGCGCGCGAGAGCTCCGCCACGCCGAGGTTCTGCGCCTGGGCCCGCATGCGCGCGAGCTGGTCGGCGGGCTGGTCGCGCAGCACGGCCTGCGCCTCGTCGCCGGAGACGGCGATGACGATGAGGTCGCGCAGGCGCTCGAGCACGTCCTCGACGAAGCGCCGAGGCTCGTGCCCCGTCGCGATGACGTGGTCCACGACCCGGAAGATGCTCGCGCCGTCGCGCGCGGCGAGGGCGTCCACGACGTCGTCGAGCAGGGTCGCGTGCGTGAAGCCGAGCAGCGCGACCGAGCGCTCGTAGCCGACCGCGCCGCCCTCCGCGCCCGCGATGAGCTGGTCCATGACCGAGAGCGAGTCGCGGACCGAACCGCCGCCCGCGCGGGTGACGAGCGGGAGCACGCCCGACCCCACCGAGACCCCCTCGGCGACGCACAGCTGCTCGAGGTACGGGCCGAGCACGTCCGGGGGGACGAGGCGGAACGGGTAGTGGTGCGTGCGCGAGCGGATGGTGCCGATCACCTTGTCCGGCTCCGTCGTCGCGAAGACGAACTTCACGTGCTCCGGCGGCTCCTCGACAATCTTGAGCAGTGCGTTGAACCCCGCGGGCGAGACCATGTGGGCCTCGTCGATGATGAAGATCTTGTAGCGGTCGCGCGTGGGGGCGAACGTGGCGCGCTCGCGCAGGTCGCGCGCGTCGTCGACGCCGCCGTGCGACGCCGCGTCGATCTCGACGACGTCGAGGCTCCCCGGGCCGCCGCGTGCGAGGTCGACGCACGACGGGCACTCGCCGCACGGGGTGTCGAGCGGGTTGTCCGGGGTGTTCCGCGCGCAGTTGAGCGTGCGCGCGAGGATGCGTGCGCTCGTCGTCTTGCCGCACCCGCGCGGGCCGGAGAACAGGTAGGCGTGGTTCACCCGACCGCTGCGCAGCGCCTGCATGAGCGGCGCGGTCACGTGGTCCTGACCGATCACCTCGGCGAAGGTCTCGGGCCGGTAGCGGCGGTACAGGGCGGTGCTCACCCCCGTCACTCTAGACGTCGCGTCCCACAGGCACGAGGCCGCTCCGCCGTCGTCCACGCCGAGCGCCACGAGATCGACCCGTACGTCCGAGATCGACCCTCGGGAGGTCGATCTGGGGACGCACGGGCCGACCTCGGGGGTCAGCGGTGCAGCGCCTTGCGGGCCAGCCAGTTGCCCAGGAGCTGGGCGAGCTGCACGATCCCGATGATGACGAGAACCGTCACGACCACGACGCCCCAGTTGTAGCGCTGGTAGCCGTACACGATCGCGAAGTTGCCGAGCCCGCCGCCGCCGATGATCCCCGCGATCGCCGACATGTCCAGCACGGCGATGAAGAGGAACGTGTACCCGAGGATGAGCGGCGCGAGCGCCTCCGGGACGAGCACCGTCGTGATGATGCGCCACGACGACGCGCCCATCGCGCGCGCCGCCTCGATGACGCCCGGGTCGATCCCCACGAGGTTCTGCTCGACGATGCGGCTCGTGCCGAACGCCGTCATCACGGACAGCGGGAAGATGAACGCCTCGGTACCCAGCGTGGTCCCGACCACCTGGAGCGTCACCGGCCCGAGCAGCGTGACGAAGATGATGAACGGGATGGGCCGGACGATGTTGACGAGGACGTTGAGCACGCCGAACACCCAGCGGTTGTCGAGCAGGTTGCCCCGCCGCGTCACGTAGAGCGCGATGCCGAGCGCGAGACCCGCCAGCCCGCCCGTGAGGAGCGCGACCGACACCATCTGGAGGGTCTGGCCGAAGGACTCGACGAGGATCGGCCACAGCCGCGACCAGTCGCTGTTCATCACTGGCCTCCGAGGTTGCCGTGGCGGAAGAGGGTCTCGCGTGCTGTCCCGTACGGGTCGACCGGGTCGCCGGCGGCGTCGGCGGGCGCGTCCGCGCCGCCCGGGTCGGCGTCGAGCCGCGCGACGCGCGGGTCGTCGAGCGGCTGGGCCGCCGTCCCCAGGTCCACGACGTCGGCGCGCTCGGCGAGCGCGACGAGGAACGGCGCGATGCGGTCCTCCGGAGAGTCGAGCTCGACGGTGAGCGACCCGAACGGGCGCTCCCCGACCTCGGAGATGCCGCCGTAGACGACGGACCCGTCGACGTCGTGCTCCCGCAGCAGTCGGAACAGGTCCGTCCCGGTGCTCGCGCCCTCCCGCACGCCGACCGTCACGAGGCGGCCGGGGTGCCGCTCGCGCAGCCGGGCGAGGGTGTCGCGCGACGGGCGGTCGTGGAGCGCGGTGCCGACGAACCGCTGGGCGGCGTCGGCGCTCGGCGCGGAGAAGACGTCGTACACGTCGCCCGTCTCGACGACCTTGCCGTGCTCCATCACCGCGACGCGGTGGCACGTCGAGCGCACGACCTCCATCTCGTGCGTGATGACGACGATCGTGATGCCCAGCTCGGCGTTGACGCGCCGCAGGAGCGCGAGCACCTCGCGCGTCGTCTCGGGGTCGAGCGCGGACGTCGCCTCGTCGGCCAGGAGGATCGTCGGCTGCGCGGCGAGCGCGCGGGCGATGCCCACGCGCTGCTTCTGCCCGCCCGAGAGCTGGCGCGGGTACGCCTTCGCCTTGTCCGCGAGGCCGACGAACGCGAGGAGCTCCGCGACGCGCGCGGCGCGCTTCTCGCGCGGCCAGCCCGCCACCTTGAGCGGGTAGGCGACGTTCCCCGCGACCGTCCGCGACGACAGCAGGTTGAACTGCTGGAAGACCATGCCGATGCGCGAGCGCACCTCGCGCACGCGGCGCTCGGGCAGGCCCGTGATCACCTGGCCGTCGACGACGACCTCGCCGCTCGTCACGGTCTCGAGCGCGTTGACGAGCCGCACGAGCGTCGACTTGCCGGCGCCCGAGTAGCCGATGACGCCGAAGATCTCGCCACGGCGGATGCTCAGCGAGACGTCGTCGACGGCGTGCACGGCGGCGTCGCCCTCGCCGAACGTCTTGCTCACGTGGCGCAGCTCGATCGCGGGCTGCTCGTCACCGCCCTCGTCGCGGGGGACGTCGGTCACGTCGGGTTCCTCTCGTCGGAGGCCGTGCCTCCGGGCCGGGGCCGCCCGGGGTCATCTGGGATCACCAGGTATGTCGCCAGGGCGCCTGTCGGGGTGTGCCGCTCGCCTGCCATCGTCCTCCCCCGGGCACGACGGCGCGCGAGGGCGGACGCGACGTGCGCGCCCGCCCTCGCGGCGACGGATCAGGAGCTGCGGATGTCGTCCTCGATGCCGGCGAGGATCTCCTGGAGCTCGGCCGGCGTGTTCTCCTTGATGACGGCGGTGCCGCCCGACGCCTTCTTCTCGGCCTCGACGACCTCCGGCGAGTGGGAGATCTCGGCGAGCTTGAGCAGCGTCTCGTCGTCCTTGTCCTCCGCCCGCGCGACCCACACGTTGATGTAGGGCTTGGCGGCGTCGGAGTCGGGGTCGTCCTGGAAGAGCGCGTCCTCGGGCTTGAGACCCGCGTCCTCGACGAAGTCGTTGTTGATGATCGACGCGTCGACCGACTGGAGCTGGATCGGCGTCTGCGCGGCGTCGACGGGCGTGACCGTCACCTTGGAGCTGGGCAGCACGTCGGCCTCGGTGGAGATGGAGCTCCCGCCGTCCTCGAGCTCGACCAGGCCGGCCTCCTGGAGCACGAGGAGCGCACGGGCGAGGTTGGTCGGGTCGTTCGGCACGGCGACCTGGCCGCCGTCGGGGATCTCCTCGAGCGACGTGTGCTTCGACGAGTACAGGCCGAGAGGGTAGACGGCGGTCGCGCCGATCGGCTGCAGGTCGTCGCCCGCGTCGACGTTGTAGCCCGCGAGGAACTGGAGGTGCTGGAACTGGTTGACGTCGAGCTCGCCCTGGGACAGCGCCGGGTTCGCCTGCGTGTAGTCCTGGAGGTCGACGAGCTCGATCTCGATGCCCTCGGCCTCGGCCTGCTCCTGGAACACGGCCCACTTGTCGTCGGACGCGCCGACGACGCCGACGCGGATCGGGTCCGCTGCGTCACCGCTCGCGGCGCCGCCCGCGGTGTCGTCGCCGCCACCGCAGGCGGTGAGGGTGAGGGCGGCCGTCGCGGCGATCGCGGTCCAGGTCAGACGCTTGCGGGTGGTCGAGAACGACATGGGGGTTCCTTCCGGTGACGGCGTCGTCGGTCACGGGTGGCGACCGGCGCGGCCGGGGGTGCAGGGACGGCCCTGCGCGGCGGTGGGGTTCGGGGTGCTTCCGGCGGGCCATCAGCCACGCGGCGAGCGGGGGGCGGCGTCGTCAGGACGACGCGGCGGGTGCGGCGCAGGTCTCCCTGCGGGTCACGACGGCGTCAGCAGCCGCACATTCGCCCGGTGCGCACGCCACGACAGCACGACGTGCCGGCGCAGGACGCTGCGCGCGGGGTCGTGGTGTCGACGTGGTTCCGGGTCATGCCGACATCATGTGCACGCCGGCGCCCCGCGCGCCAATCTCCAGGCCGGATCGTCCACGATGTGGACTGGGAAATGGCCGCATGCCGGGAATCCGGCGCCTCGAATCAGGACAGAACGGTCATCGAGCGCCAACGTCGAGGCCGCCGGGCACTCCCGCGGGGAGATCTACGCCACACCGTGCTCGCGGCGGGCGACGGCGGCGAACTCGGGTGCGCCGCCGGCGGGCGGCTCGACCCGCAACGGCGGCATGCTGCGCACGACCAGCCAGAGCGGCACGATCGCGATGCACAGCGCGGGGATCAGCCGCGCGTCGTTGACCACCACGGCCGCCATGAACAGAGCGAGCCAGCCGCTGCGACTCACGACGATCACCGCCCCGAGGACCGCTGCCGACACGGCGACCGCGGCGGGGACGCTCGGCACGAGCGACGCGGCCGCGAACCCCACCGCGACACCGACGAACACCGCCGGGAAGATGCGCCCGCCGCGGAACCCCGCTCCCGCCGCGACGACGAGTGCCGCGAGCTTGACCAGGGCCAGGACGAGGATCGCCGACCAGGTCATGTCGTCCGCGTCGGCGGACAGCTCCTTCATCTCCTCCAGGCCCTTGAAGAGCGTGAGCGGACCACCGAGCACCCCCAGCAGCCCGAGGACGAGCCCGCCCAGGCCGAGCGCGAGCACCGGGTGCCGCAGCCCGTGGAAGAACCGGTGGACGAACGGGAACGCGAGGACGGCGAGCAGCGTGAGGACGGCCGCGGCGACCGCCACGACCGCCGCGCTCAGCACGTCGCCGACGTGGACGCCCGGGTACTCGGGCAGGTCGACGGCGAAGGTCGGGGCCTCGAGCGCGACCATCGTCACGGCCCCCGCACCCGCGGCGACAAGGGGCCCGAAGAGCCGGTCGAACAACGGGCCCGTGCGGTCGCCGCCCTCGGCGAACGTCTCGGTGAGGATGAGCGCCGCGGCGAGCGGCGTCGCGAACATCGCCCCGATCGTGGCGGACATGGCCAGCCCGACGGCGCCCTGCACGGGCACGCCGAGCCGCGGGCGGCACAGGATCCAGGCCGTCAGGGCGACGTTGATCGCGATGATCGGGTTCTCCGGCCCGAGGCTGACGCCGCCCGCGAGGCCGAGGACGAGCGCGACCGCGAGACCGGGCAGCGCGCGCAGCGGAAGAGGTGCGGTCACGAGGTCCGTGGTCGCGGGGTCGACCCCTGCGTGGCCGGGTGCCCAACGGATCGTCGCGCCGACCAGCAGACCCGTGACGGTGAGCACGAGGACGGTCCACCACGTCTCGGTCGTGGCCAGCCCCCACGCGGTCGGCAGGCGGTCCCACACGAGGTCCTGGATCCAGGTCGCGAGCGCCGAGAGCGCGACGAGGGTCAGGGCGCACAGCACGCCGACCAGGAGCGCCGGGACGACCAGGCGCACCAGGTGCATCGTCGACAGCGGGCGTTGCGGCTCCCCGGTCACACGGGCAGGGAACCACGCCCGGACCGGCACTGCACCTCGACCCGTCGGGGCGCTCGCCCCCCGGGGACGCAAAGGACCCCCCGCACACCCACCAGAGCTCACCTACCCTTGCTGCCTTCCGGCCCTGGGGGAGTTCGGCGAGATGATGCCGCACGAGGGGTCTGCGCCCACCCTAGCCCAGGTCGGCGCCCCACCTGAAACCCGCGCCCGCGGGAGGCGATTCGGCCCGGGGGCCGCGTTCCGGTATCCTCGTTGCGCTGCCGTCGACGCGCTCCGAGCGTGGTCGGCGTCGCACCAGGAGGATTCGCCTAGTGGCCTATGGCGCACGCTTGGAAAGCGTGTTGGGTTAACAGCCCTCGGGGGTTCGAATCCCCCATCCTCCGCAGACCGAAGGGCCCGCCGCACGCGCGGCGGGCCCTTCGTCGTCGTCCGACGCACCGCCGCCGGGCGCCCGGACCGAAAAGGCCCGTCGCACGAGTGCGACGGGCCTCTCGACGTCCCGACGGTCCGACGCGCCGGGACGTGGCGCCGGCGGTGCCGCCGACGGCTACCCCCAGCCTACGGGTGTCTGGCCCGGAACGGCAGGGGTCTCTCGTCCCCAGTGCCCGTGAACTCCGCGACGCGGGTCGCGCGGGCGCCGGCGGCGAGGAGTCAGACGACGCGGCACGGGCGCCCTCCGAGCGTCACGAGCTCCGGGTCCGCGCCCGGCACGCCGTCGGCGACGAAGCCGAACGTCGCGGTCCTGCCCGGTCGCACGGTCGCGTTCCACGACAGGCTGTGCGCAGTGACCGCGTCACCGTCACGCCCGGCCCGCGCGCCCCACACGTCGGTGAGCCGCTGGTCGCCGTCGGGGGTCCAGCGCAGCTCCCACCCGTCGAGCGGCGCCGCGCCGGTGTTGCGGAGCTCGACCTGAGCGATGAAGCCGCTGCCCTTCTTGCCCTGCCACGTCCCGTGGACGGTGTACGTCACCTCGCAGGTCGGGCGCTCGACGGGCGGCACGGCGAGCGCGAGGAGCTCCGCGGCCTGCTCGACGAACCACTGCCCGGCGGCGGGGTCCTCGATGCCTCGGGCGGGGTCGAGCGGGCCACCGGTGCCGCGGTAGCACTTGCCGTCGGACTCCCCCGGGACCTTGATCCACAGGTACGCGTCGACGAACGGGTCGCCGGTGTCCGTCGTCGGCCGCTCGCCGAGGCCGCGGTCGGGCGGGTTGCACCACACCTCGGGGTCGGGGAACGCGCCGGGCGGCGCGGTCCACGGGCCCTGGCCGTTGCGGCTCGTGTCGATGACGACGTGCTTCTGCGCCGCCGGGTCGCGCACGACGCCCGTGTCCACGTACGCCTGGGCGTACGCGGCGTCGGTGAGCCCCCACGTCTCGACGTCGTCGGGGTCGGCCGGGTAGTACTGGCTCGCGCACCACGCAGGCTCCCACCAGCTGTTCACCGAGAGGTTGAGGCAGTCGCTGACCCACGTCCCGTACTTCACGAGGCGCTCGGTCTCGACGTAGTTCGACGCGTTGACGAACACGCCGTCGGCGCGCTCGACGCCGGCCTTGATCAGACGGTCGGTGATGTCGCCGACCCCGAGCCACCCGCTGTGCGTCCCGTCGAGGTACACGGAGGTGGCCGGGAGCGCGGTGAGCGCGTCGACCGCGTGGTTGAGCTGGACGAACCGGTCCGCCGCGGCGGTCTCCGGGTCGAGCTCGGCGGGCCGGCACCACTCGGGGTTGCCGTTGATGTCCGTGTACCAGGGGATGATCCCGAGGCCGTCCGGCTCGAGGATCACGATCGCCGGGTCGTCGCCGATCCCCTCGGCGACGGCGTCCACCCACGCCGTGTAGGCGGCCGTATCGGCGGCGCCGCCCGCGGAGTACTGCGCGCAGTCGCGGAACGGCAGGTTGTAGACGACGACGGTGGGCACCGCGCCGTCCGTCGCGGCCGCCTGCACGACGGACGCGACGTCGTCGCGCACCTCGTCGGGCGTGCCGCCGGTGAACCACGAGGCCGACGGGAACGAGCCGAGGAGCTGGGCGTCCGCGCGGGCCTGTCCGGTGAGCGAGGCGGCGGCCTGGAGGGTCGTGGAGAAGGGGTCCACGTAGAGGCGGGTCCCCGGCCCGACGACGTCGTCCGCCGCGGGGGCGGCCGTCGCCCGGGGTGCGGCGGGGGTCGGGGCAGCGCTGGCGCTCCCGCCGGCGACGAGCAGCGGGGTCGCGAGCGCGAGCCCGGCGACGGCGGACAGGACGGCACGGCGTCTCATGCGGATCTCCTTCGATCGACACGGGGTGCGGGGCGACGAATGGAAGCGCTCCCATACGTCGTGACCTCCACTCAACCGGCCCCCAGCCACCGGCGTCAAGGGGTGGGCCGCGGCAGAGCGCTCCCTCACGGGTGGACAGGCGTTGAACAAGTGTTTAGCCTATTGAACGTGCGTTCAGACCAGCCCTCGCAGACCGATCGCGCCCGCCCCGCGTCGTCGGCCACCGACGACCTCACGACCCGCGCGCGCATCCGGGACGCCGCCATCTCGCGCTTCGCGCGCGACGGGTTCGGCGCCCCGCTGCGCACCATCGCCGCCGACGCCGGCGTGAGCGCCGCGCTCGTCGTGCACCACTTCGGGTCCAAGGACGGGCTGCGCCGCGCGTGCGACGCCTACGTCTTCGACGCCGTGCGTGCCGCCAAGACCGACGCCATCTCGCCCCAGGACCCCGCGGCCGGCCCGATGGCGCTGTTCACCCAGCTCGCCGGGATCGAGGAGTACGCGCCCGTGTTCGAGTACACGCTGCGCAGCCTCCAGGCGGGCGGTGACCTCGCGCGGTCGTTCGTCGAGCACCTGACGCAGGTCACGCTCGAGTACATGGAGACCGGCGTCGCCGCCGGCGTCATCCGCCCGAGCCGCGACGAGGCCGCCCGCGCGCGCTACCTCGTCTCCCTCTCCCTCGGCTCGCTCCTGATCGACGGCGCGCTGCGCGAGCGGAGCGAGCCGCGCGACCCCGAGGCCGACCTGCGCGAGTACGTCGAACGCGTGATGCTCCCCGCGCTCGAGGTCTTCACCGAAGGACTCTTCGTCGAGCCGACGCTGCTCGACGCCTACGTGCAGCACACCACCCACCAGGAGGAGACGCGATGACGAGCACGACCCCCGCCGTCGAGGTGCACGACCTGCGCAAGGCCTTCGGTCACGTGCAGGCGCTCGACGGCCTCGACCTCACCGTCCGCGCGGGCGAGGTCGCCGGGTTCCTCGGACCGAACGGCGCGGGCAAGTCGACCACCATCCGTGTGCTGCTCGGGCTGCTGCGGCCCGACTCGGGCAGCGCCCGGCTGCTCGGCGGCGACCCCTGGCACGACGCCGTCGACCTCCACCGGCGCCTCGCGTACGTGCCCGGCGACGTCAGCCTGTGGCCCAACCTCACCGGCGGCGAGGCGATCGACCTGCTCACCCGCCTGCGCGGGAGCGTCGACCCGCAGCGCAAGAAGCTGCTGCTCGACCGCTTCGAGCTCGACCCGTCCAAGAAGGCGCGCACCTACTCCAAGGGGAACCGGCAGAAGGTGGCGCTCGTCGCGGCGTTCGCGTCCGACGTCGAGCTGCTCGTCCTCGACGAGCCGACGTCCGGCCTCGACCCCCTCATGGAGTCGGTGTTCACGCAGTGCGTGCGCGAGGTGACGGCCGAGGGCCGGTCGGTCCTGCTGTCGAGCCACATCCTGGCCGAGGTCGAGAAGCTGTGCGACACCGTGACGATCATCCGCGCGGGCCGCACGGTCCAGTCGGGGACGCTCGCCGAGCTGCGGCACCTCACGCGCTCGTCCGTCACCGCCGTGACCGAGCGCGACCCCTCGGCGCTCGACGCCCTCGACGGCGTGCACGACCTCGTCGTCGAGCCCGGCGGCGACGGGACACGCGTCCGGTTCGACGTCGACAACGACCACGTCGAGGCCGTGCTACGCGCGCTCACCGACCTCGGTCTGCGCTCCGTCGCGGTCAACCCGCCCTCGCTCGAGGAGCTGTTCCTGCGCCACTACGGCGACGAGCTCGCCGTGCTCGACGGGGCGGGCGCGCTGTGAGCGCCCCCGGGACGGCCCGGGCGGCGGCGCCACCACGCGGGCGGCGCGCCACCGCCGTCGCGCCCGAGCCGCACCGACGCGGGCGCGCGGCCACGGGCTGGACCACGCTGCTGCGCTTCGTCCTGCGCCGCGACCGCGTCCGCATCCCCGTGTGGACGGCGTCGATCGCGCTCCTCTTCGGGTACGCGGCCGTCGCGCTCGACACGCTCTACCCCACCGCGGCCGACCGCCAGGCGCGCGCGGCGCTCGTCTCCAGCCCCGCGGGCATCATGCTGTCCGGGCCCCAGTACGGGATCGAGGACTACACGCTCGGCGCCATGATCGCGAACGAGATGGCGCTCACCGTCATGGTCGCCGTCGCGATCATGAGCATCTCCCTCGTCGTGCGGCACACGCGCGCCGAGGAGGAGACGGGCCGGGCCGAGCTCGTCCGCGCCGGGGTCGTCGGGCGCCACGCCCCTGCCACGGCAGCCTTCGTCGCGGCGCTCGTCGCCAACGCGGCGATCGCGCTCGCGACCGGGGCGGTCCTCGTCGCGACCGGGCTCGACGCCGTCGACTCGTTCGCGCTCGGCGCGGCGGTGGGCGTCACGGGGCTCGTGTTCGCCGCCGTCGCGGTCGTGACGAGCCAGGTCACCGAGCACGCGCGCGCCGCGAGCGGCCTCGCCCTCGCCGTGCTCGGCGTCGCGTTCCTGCTGCGCGCCGTCGGCGACGTCCAGGAGGAGCACGGGAGCTGGGTGTCGTGGCTCTCCCCCATCGGGTGGGCGCAGCAGATCCGCGCGTTCGTCGACCTGCGCTGGTGGCCGCTCGGACTGTCGATCGCGCTCGTCGTGCTGCTCCTCGCCCTCGGCGCGGCGCTCGCCGCGAGGCGCGACCTCGGCGCCGGGCTCGTGCCGCCGCGCGCCGGCCGGCCCGACGCCGCCGGGTGGCTCGCGAGCCCGCTCGCCCTCGCGTGGCGCCAGCAGCGCGCGTCCGTGCTCGCGTGGGGCGTCGGGGTCGGCCTCACCGCGCTCGCGTGCGGGACGTTCGTCGACTCCGTGGGCGACATGGTCGCCGACAACCCCGAGATCGCGCAGATGCTCGGCGACGCCTCCGACCTCGTGGGCGGGTTCGTCGCGGTCATGGCCCTGTTCCTCGGGCTCGGGGCGGGCGGCTTCGCGGTCGCGTCGGCCCAGCGGGCCCGCGGCGAGGAGACGGCGGGGCGGCTCGAGCCCGTGCTCGCGACCGGGGTGGGGCGCGTCCGCTGGCTCGGGGCCCAGCTCGTCGTGACGCTGGTCGGGACGTCGGTGCTGCTCGTCGTGAGCGCGCTGGGCCTGTGGTTCGGCGCGCTGAGCGTCGGGGAGGACGCCTTCGGGCTCGGGGACTACCTCGCCGCGTCGTTCGCCTACCTCCCGGCGATCGCCGTCGTCACAGGCGTCGCCGTCGCCGCGTTCGGCTGGCGGCCGGGCCTCGCGTCGCTCGCCTGGGCGCTCCTCGCCTACTCGTTCGTCGTGACGATGTTCGGCGCCCTGCTCGACCTGCCGTCCTGGGCCAGCGGCCTCTCGCCGTTCTGGCACGTCCCCCAGCTCCCGGGGGCGGACGTCGAGCCGTGGCCGTTCGTCTGGCTCACGCTCCTCGCCGTCGCGCTTGTCGCGCTGGGCCTGGTCGGCTTCCGCCGCCGCGACGTCCCCCGCCCGTGACGCCGAGGTAGAGCCCTGGTAGCGCGAGGTAGAGCCCTGGTCGACCCGTACCCCTGACCACGCCTCTACCTCGGCGGACCAGGGCTCTACCTCGGCGGACCACGGCTCTACCTCGCGTCGCCGTGGGGGCCTCCGGTTAGGCTCGGTCCACTGTGCCCGACCACGGAGGTGACGGTCATGTCCACGCCTGACCAGAGCGACGCGACGCGCTCGGCCAGGGCCACCCTGCACGAGTGGGTCGCCGCGATCCCCACCCAGGAGCCACCCGGGGCGCCCGACGGCGCCTCCGGTGTCCTCGACCCCCGCACGTGGGTCGCCGCGCTCGTCCTCGAGGGGACGTGGCTCGGTCTCTACCAGGACGCGTACGCGCTCACGGAGGCCGAGTGGGAGGGCCTGATCGGCGACCTCTCCCGGTACGCGGACGTGCGTCCGCCGGCGAGCGCCGTCGTCTTCCACGACGTGGACCTCGACGAGGACCCGTTCCGCGACGACGAGCGACCGCTCGTGGACGCCGTCCTGCGGGTCGCGCTCGAGGAGGGGGTCGAGAACGTCACCCTCGCCGCGGTCGCGCGCCGCTGCGACCGCAGCGAGTCGACGCTGCTCGCGATGTTCGGCGACGCGGAGACGCTCGTCGACGACGTCGCGCTCGAGGTCCTCCAGTCCGGGTTCGACGACCTCTCACCGCTGCGCCTCGACCCGTCGCGCGCGGCGGTCGCGGCGTCGGTCGCGGCGCTCGACGACTCGCGCAAGGCTGCCGCGCTCCTGCGCCTGTACGCCCTGGGCGGGGTCGCGCGCGACGACGTCCCGGAGGGGCAGCACGCGGTGCACGCGCTCGTGCTGCGCGCGTGGCGTGACGAGGGCGCGCCGTCGTCGCTCGTGCTCGCCGCGCTCGCGTGCGACGGCTGGCGCGCGGGCGAGCTCCAGCGCGCGCTGCTGTTCCCGCCCGCGCTGCCGGGCGCCGTCGTGCGCGAGCTCGCGCGCCTCGTGGACGACGCGGCGGGTCACTCCTCGAACCGGTAGCCGATGCCGGGGCTCGTGATGAGGTGGCGCGGCGCCGCGGGGTCGTCCTCGAGCTTGCGGCGGAGCTGCGCGAGGTAGACCCGCAGGTAGTGGGTGTCGCGCGTCGCGGTCGGCCCCCACACCTCGCGCAGCAGGTGCTCGCGCTCGACGACGCGCCCCCGCTGCGCGACGAGGATCTCGAGGAGCGCCCACTCCGTGGGGCTCAGCCGCACCTCGGCGCCGCGGCGCAGGAGCCGGCGTCGCGCGAGGTCGATGTGCAGGTCGCCCGCCTCGACGACGGCGGACCCGTCCTTGGCGGCACCGGCGGAGCGCCGCACGGCGGCCCGCAGCCGCGCCATGAGCTCGGGCATGGCGAACGGCTTGGTGACGTAGTCGTCGGCGCCGGCGTCGAGCGCGTCGACCTTGTCGTCACCGAGGTGGCGCGCGGAGAGCACGACGATCGGCACCGTGCTCCAGGCCCGTACGGCCCGGATGACGTCGAAGCCGCTGAGGTCGGGCAGGCCGAGGTCGAGCAGGATGACGTCGGGGGCGTCGGTCGCGACGAGGTCGATGCCGGCCCCGCCCGACGTGGCGGTGCTGACCCTCCAGCCGTGGGTGCGCAGCGTGATGGCGATCGCGCGCAGCAGGCCGGGGTCGTCGTCGACGACGAGCACGTGGTGGGTCGCCGGGTCGTCGCTCACGCGCGCTCCTCCCGCTCGGGGCGTGCCGGGTCGCGCGGGGGCGCGACCGGGACGGTCAGGACCATGGTGAGGCCTCCGCCCGGGGTGTCCTCGGGGACGAGGGTCGCACCGACGGCGCGGGAGAAGCCGCGCGCGACGGCGAGCCCGAGCCCGACGCCGTGGCCCGCGGCGTCCCCGAGCCGCTGGAACGACTCGAACATCCGGTCCTTGGCGTCGTCGGGCACGCCCGGCCCGAGGTCGACGACCCGCACCTCGACGATGCCGCCCGACGCGGACGCCCGGACGCGGACGGGCTCGTCCGGGGGTGCGAACCGCACGGCGTTGGCGACGACGTTGGCGACGACGCGCTCGAGGAGCCCGGGGTCCGTGCGCACGAGGGGCAGGTCCTCGGGCACGTCGAGCACGACGCGCGCGCCGTGCGGCTCGACGGCGACCGGCACGATCTCCTCGAGCGACACGTCCCGCAGGACGGGGGCGACGGACCCCGTCTGCAGGCGCGAGAGGTCGAGCAGGTTGTCGATGAGCTGCTCCAGCCGCTCGGTCTCGGAGGCCGCGGTCTCGACGAGCGCGGTCCGGTCCTGCGGCTCCAGGACGGCCTCCGGCGAGCGCAGCCCGTCGACGGCGGCCCGGATCGCCGCGAGCGGCGTGCGCAGGTCGTGCGACACCGCGGCGAGCAGGGCCGTGCGGGTCGCGTCCGCCTCGGCCAGGACCGCGGCGCGGGCCGCCTCCTCGCGCAGCCGGCGGTACTCCAGCACGATGCCTGCCTGCGCCCCGAACGCCTCGAGCACCTGGCGGTCGCCCGCGGGCAGGGGGCGGCCGTCGAGCACGAGCCGGAGGTCGTCGTCGACGCCCACCACGGTCCGGGTCTCGTCACCGCCCCCCGGCGCGTGGCGACGTCCGGCACGTGCCGGGGCCACCGTGTCGACGACGCGGTCCGCGACCGCGATCGTCGACCACTCCCGCGCGCGCCCGTCCGTGCGCACCCGCTCCTCGAGCGCGACGCGGCGGAGCTGGAACGTCTGGGCGAGGCGCGCGACGACGGCCTCGGCCGTGTCCTCCCCGGACAGCACCGAGCGGGACAGCGCGGCGAGCGTCGACGCCTCGGCCCGCGCCCGGTACGCCTGCACCGTGCGGCGCGCCGAGAGGTCGACGACCGACGCGACGGCGGCCGCGACGAGCACGAACACGAGCAGGGCGAGCAGGTTCTCCGGGTCGGCCACGGTGAGCAGGCCCGTGGGCGGCGTGAAGAACCAGTTGAGGCACACGAAGGACACGACGGCGCAGGCCAGCGCTGGCCACATGCCGCCGACGAGCGCCACCCCGACCGACAGCGCGAGGAAGAGCATGACCTGCGTCGACAGCCCGACCGCGTCCCTGGCGGCGTCGAGCAGGGCGGTGAGACCCACGGGGCCGGCGACCGCCAGCACGAACCCCGCGACGCGCCGCCGGGCGGACAGCGGGCTCCAGCCGCGCCGCGCGACCCGCCCCGAGCGGGCCCGCTCGTGGGTGACGAGGTGCACGTCGAGCGAACCCGAGAGCCGGGCGATCTCCGCGCTCGTCGAGCCGAGGAACGCCTCGCGCCACCGCGAGCGCCGCGAGACGCCGACGACCACCATCGTCGCGTTGGCGCCGTGCGCGAAGTCGACGACGGCCGACGCGACGTCCTCCCCGACGACGGTGTGGAACGTGCCGCCGAGGGACTCCACGAGCGCGCGGTCGGCGGCGATCGCCGCGGGCGAGGCCGTGGGCAGGCCGTCGGTCGCGAGGACGTGCACGGCGAGCAGCTCCGACCCCGCGGCCCGCTCGGCGATGCGGGCGCCGCGGCGCAGCAGCGTCGCGCTCTCGGGCCCGCCGGTCACCGCGACGACGACGCGCTCGCGCGCGGGCCACGTCCCGGAGATCGCGTGGTCGGCGCGGTATCGCGTGAGGGCGTCGTCCACGCGGTCCGCGAGCCACAGGAGCGCGAGCTCGCGCAGGGCCGTGAGGTTGCCCTCGCGGAAGTACGAGGACAGCGACGCGTCGATCTGCTCGGCCCGGTACACGTTCCCGTGCGCGAGCCGCCGCCGCAGCGCCTGGGGCGAGAGGTCGACGAGCTGGATCTGGTCGGCCTCGCGCACCACGTGGTCGGGGACGGTCTCGCGCTGGCGCACGCCCGTGATCGCCTCGACGTCCTCCGTGAGCGACTCCAGGTGCTGCACGTTCACCGTCGTCACGACGTCGATCCCGGCCGCCAGCAGGTCGTGCACGTCCTGCCACCGCTTAGCGTGGCTCGAGCCGGGCGCGTTCGTGTGCGCGAGCTCGTCGACGAGCGCGACGTCCGGGTCGCGCGCGACCACGGCCTCGACGTCGAGCTCCGTGAGCTCGACGCCCCGGTGCCCGACCGCCCGGCGCGGCACGACCTCGAGGTCTCCGATCTTCGCCGCCGTGGCCGGGCGCCCGTGGGTCTCGACGAGGCCGACCACGACGTCGGTCCCGCGGGACCGGCGGCGCAGCGCCTCGTCGAGCATGGCGAACGTCTTGCCGACGCCCGGCGCGGCGCCGAGGTAGACCGTCAGCCTCCCCCGGCGCCGCCCGTCAGGCGTGTCGGCACTCATGTGCGCAGTCCATCACGCCGCACGTCAGGACGCGTCCGAGCCGGCGGGAGCGAGGCTCTCGAGCGCGAGGTTGAGCGCGAGCACGTTCACCCGCGGGTCGCCCAGCACGCCGGCCGTGCGCCCGGCCGCGGCGTCGTCGACCAGTGCGCGCACCGCCGCGGGGTCGAGCCCGCGAGCCGCGGCGACACGCTCGACCTGCTGGTCGGCGTACGCGGGCGAGACGTGCGGGTCGAGGCCCGAGGCCGACGCCGTCAGGGCGTCCGGCGGGACGGTCGCCGGGTCGACGCCGTCCTCCGCGGCGACGGCCGCCCGGCGTGCCTCGATCGCGGCGACGAGGTCAGGGTTGTTCGGCCCCAGGTTCGACCCCGCGGACGCGAGGGTGTCGTAGCCGTCCCCGGCCGCCGACGGGCGACCGTGGAACCACTCGGGCGCCGTCGCTGGCTCGCCGAACGCCTGACCGACGAGGACGGAACCGACGACCGGGGCGCCGTCGGTCCCCGTGTCGTCGACCGACGCGGCCCGGGTGCCGTCCGCGCGGACGAGCGAGCCGTTCGCCTGCCACCCGAAGGCGGCCTGGCCGACCCCCGTCACGGCCAGGGGGTACAGCCCGCCGAGCAGGACGGTCATGAGGAGCAGGACGCGCAGCCCCGCCCACGACTGGCGGACGAAGGAGACGGCGCCGCCGGCGGTCGACGGACGGGCGCCGGACGGGACCTGCGAGGAGGTGGGCACGGGAGTTCCTTTCGGCACCGGGCTCAGAAGCCCGGGAGGAGGGAGACGAGGAGGTCGACGAGCTTGATCCCGACGAACGGCGCCACGAGGCCGCCGAGCCCGTAGACCAGCAGGTTGCGCCGGAGCAGCGCCGACGCGGACGCCGGGCGGTACCGCACCCCGCGCAGCGCCAGCGGGACGAGGACCACGATGATCAGCGCGTTGAAGATCACCGCGGAGAGGATCGCGGACTGGGGGCTGGACAGGTGCATGACGTTGAGCACCTCGAGCGCGGGGAACGCGCCCAGGAACATCGCGGGCAGGATCGCGAAGTACTTGGCGACGTCGTTCGCGACGGAGAACGTGGTCAGCGCGCCGCGCGTGATGAGGAGCTGCTTGCCGATCTCGACGATCTCCAGGAGCTTCGTGGGGTTCGAGTCGAGGTCGACCATGTTCCCCGCCTCCTTGGCGGCGGTCGTGCCCGTGTTCATCGCGACGCCGACGTCGGACTGGGCGAGCGCGGGCGCGTCGTTCGTGCCGTCGCCGGCCATCGCGACGAGGCGGCCGCCCTCCTGCTCGCGCCGGATGAGCGCGAGCTTGTCCTCGGGCGTCGCCTCGGCGAGCACGTCGTCCACGCCGGCCTCGGCCGCGATGGCCCGCGCCGTGATCGCGTTGTCGCCCGTGACCATCACGCTCCGGATGCCCATCGCGCGGAGCTGGTCGAACCGCTCGCGCAGCCCGTCCTTGACGACGTCCTTGAGCCGCACGACGCCGAGCACGCGCGCCGAGCCGTCGCCCACCTGCTCGGCGACGACCAGGGGCGTGCCGCCCTGCCCGCTGACCGTCTCCACGTGGGCCGCGAGCTCGTCCGTCTCCGGGCCCGTCACGCTCCCGCCCGTGGAGTGCACCCAGCGCTGGACCGCGGAGCCCGCGCCCTTGCGCACGCGCCGCACACCGCCGTCGGGCGACGGCAGGTCCACGCCCGACATCCGGGTCTGGGCGGTGAACGGGATGAACTCCGCGCCCGCGGTCTCGTGCGCCAGGTCCGCCGCCGGGCGCCCGTCCAGCGACGTCACGAGGTCGACGATGCTGCGCCCCTCCGGCGTCTCGTCGGACAGCGAGGCCAGGCGCGCCGCGTCGGCGAGCTCGCCCGCGCTCACGTGACCCACCGGCAGCACCTCGGTCGCGAAGCGGTTGCCGTGCGTGATCGTCCCCGTCTTGTCGAGGAGCAGCACGTCCACGTCGCCCGCGGCCTCGACCGCCCGGCCCGACATCGCGAGCACGTTGCGCCGGACCAGGCGGTCCATGCCCGCGATGCCGATCGCGGACAGCAGTGCCCCGATCGTCGTCGGGATGAGGCACACGAGGAGCGCGACGAGCACCACGAGGGACTGCCGCGCCCCCGAGTACACGGCGAACGGCTGGAGCGTCGCGACCGCGAGGACGAACACGATCGTCAGCGACGTGAGCAGCACGTTGAGCGCGATCTCGTTCGGGGTGCGCTGGCGCTCGCTGCCCTCGACGAGCGCGATCATCCGGTCGACGAACGTCTGGCCGGCCGGCGCCGTGATCCGCACGACGATGCGGTCGGACAGGACGACCGTCCCGCCCGTGACCGCCGAGCGGTCGCCGCCCGACTCGCGGATCACCGGCGCGGACTCGCCCGTGATCGCCGACTCGTCGACCGACGCGACGCCCTCGATCACGTCGCCGTCGCCCGGGATCGTCTCCCCCGCGACGACCACGACGACGTCGCCCACCCGCAGGCTGGACGACGGCACGTCGACCGTCGGCAGCAGGTGCAGGCTCGACCCCGCCGTGAGCGCGTCGGTCGGCGCGTCCACGCGGCGCGCCGTCGTGCTGCGCTGCGTCGCGCGCAGGCTCGACGCCTGCGCCTTGCCGCGCGACTCCGCGACCGACTCGGCGAGCGTCGCGAACAGGACCGTCGCCCACAGCCACGCCGCGACGAGGATCGAGAACAGGTCCGGCTCCAGGGCGGCGAGCACCGTCGTCGCCGCCGCGCCGATCTCCACGACGAACAGCACCGGCGACCGGTACAGCACGCGCGGGTCGAGCTTGCGCACCGCGGCCGGCAGCGCCGCACCCACCTGCGCAGGGGTCAGCGCCCGCGGGGCACGACGCCCGCCGCCGGGGCCGTCGTCGTGGTGCGGGCCGCCGTCGGGCGCACCCGCGGGGGACGCCGGGGTACCGGGCAGCTGAGGGACGGATGCGAGCGGCGTGCTCATGACAGGGACTCCACGACAGGACCGAGGGACAGGACGGGGACGAAGGTGAGGCCGACGACGACGAGCGCGACCGTGCCGAGCAGGCCGACGAACAGCGGCTGGTGGGTCGGCAGCGTGCCGGCCGACGGCGGGACAGACCTCTGCGAGGCGAGGCGTCCCGCCAGGGCGAGGACCAGCGCGATGGGGACGAAGCGGCCGACGAGCATCGCGAGACCGAGCAGCGTGTTGTAGTACGGCGTCCCGGCCGACAGCCCCGCGAACGCGGAGCCGTTGTTGTTCCCGGCCGACGCGAACGCGTACAGCACCTCGGTCAGCCCGTGCGGGCCGCCCTCCTGCTGGCCGGCGAGACCGTCGGGCAGGACCACGGACAGCGCCGTGCCGACGAGCACGACCGCCGGGGTCGTCAGGACGTACAGCGCGACGAGCGTGATCTCCTGGCGCCCGATCTTCTTGCCCAGGTACTCGGGCGTGCGGCCCACCATGAGGCCCGCGACGAACACCGCGACGACGGCGAGCACAAGCATCCCGTACAGCCCCGCACCGACGCCGCCGGGGGCGATCTCGCCCAGGAGCATGTTGAACAGCACCACGCCGCCCCCCGGCGCGGTGAGCGAGTCGTGCATCGCGTTGACCGCACCGGTCGACGTGCCGGTCGTCGCGGTCGCGAACAGCGCGCTCGCGGCGAGCCCGAACCGGGTCTCCTTGCCCTCCAGCGCCGCCCCAGCGGCTTGGGGCGCGGCACCCGGCCCGGCGAGCTCCGCCCAGGTGGTCAGCGCGAGCGCGACGGCGAACAGCCCGGCCATCGCGCCGAGGACCGCCCAGCCCTGGCGGCGGTCGCCGACCAGGAGGCCGAACGTGCGCGGGAGGGTGAACGGGATCAGCAGGATGAGGAAGATCTCGAACACGTTGGTGAACGGGTTCGGGTTCTCCAGCGGGTGCGCCGAGTTCGCGTTGAAGAACCCGCCGCCGTTGGTCCCGAGCTCCTTGATGGCCTCCTGGGAGGCGACGGGACCCCCGAGGACGTGCTGCGTGCCCCCGGCGAGGGTCTCGACCGCGGTGTGCGGGCTGAGGTTCTGGATGACCCCGTTCGCCACCAGCACGACCGCCGCGACGAACGCGATCGGCAGGAGGATCCGGACCACGGACCGGGTGAGGTCGGTCCAGAAGTTGCCGATCCGCGCGTCGGTCCCGGAGCGGGCGAACCCGCGCACGAGCGCGATCGCGACCGACATCCCGACCGCGGCCGAGACGAAGTTCTGCACGGCCAGACCCGTCATCTGGAGGAGGTGGCCCGCAGCCGCCTCGCCGGAGTACCACTGCCAGTTCGTGTTCGTCACGAACGAGACCGCCATGTTCCAGGCGCCCGCCGGGTCCAGCCCCGTGAACCCGAGGTTCATCGGCAGGTGGTCCTGGAGGCGGCCCAGGGCGTAGAGGAGCAGGACCGAGGCGAGCGAGAAGCCCAGCAGGGAGAAGAGGTAGGTGCTCCACCGCTGCTCCGCGTCGGGGTCCACGCGCGCCAGCCGGTAGCCCGCGCGCTCCACCCGGAGGTGGCGCGACGAGGTGTACACGCGCGCCATGTACGCGCCGAGCGGCGCGTGCACCGCCGCGAGCGCCGCGACGAGCAGCGCGACCTGGCCGACGGCCACCCACACGACCGCGGCGTCGACCGTCGTCGGCACGGCGCTCACCGGGCCCGGTCGCTGCGGAGCAGCGCGACGAAGAGGTAGCCCAGCACGGCGACGACGGCGCCGAGCGCGATCCAGTCGAGGACCATCACCGGGCACCTCCGGAGGAGCCGTGACGGCGCGCGACGAGCGCGACCGTCGCGAAGAACGCGACGGTGAGGAGGAGGAAGGCCAGGTCGGCCATGGTGGGAACGCCTTCTCGACGAGGGTCGGCGAGCGCCCGCGGCGGGGCGTCGTGCCGGCGTCCGGAACCCGGGCGCACTGCCGTTCTACGCCCGGCGGGACGGCCTGGGACGGGGCTCTGACGGAACCTTGACGCCCTCTGCCGGAACCTTGACGGGACACGTCCCCGACGGGCCGCGCCCGGCTGGCACGATGGCGCCATGCTGAGTGTGCGGGTCACCGCGGGGCACGACCTCGCCGAACGTCTGCGTCCCGTCCTCGACGCCGACCCGACCGTGTGCGACCTGGCGGTCGTGCCCGGCGCGGCGCTCGACGGCCGGGGCGACGTCCTCTGGTTCGAGATGGCGCGGGAGAACGCGAACAACGTCATGCGGACCCTCCGGCACGCGGGCGTCCCGGCCGACGGGAGCATCGTCGTCACGGAGCCGGTGACGGTCGTGTCGGACGCCGCGGTCGCGGCCGAGGAGGCGGCCCCGGGCCACCCAGCTGACGGGGTCCTGTGGGCGCAGCTCGCGGACACGTCGCGAGAGGACTCCCGCCCCTCCGCCACGTTCTTCGTGTTCCTGCTGCTCGCGACGCTCATCGCGGGGATCGGGCGGCTGCTGGACCAGCCCATCCTCATCATCGGGGCCATGGTGGTCGGGCCGGAGTTCGCCCCCATCGCGGCCATCTGCTACGCGGTCGTCCGGCGACGGCGCGGGATCGCCGGGTCGGCGCTGGCGACGCTCCTCGGCGGTTTCGCGGGCTGCGCCGCGGTCGCGTGGGCCGTGTGGAGCCTCGCCTACGCGGCGGGTCTCATCACCTACGAGCAGGCGACGACCGGTCCGCAGACCGAGTTCATCGTGTCGCCCGACGCGTGGTCCTTCGTCATCGCGCTCCTCGCGGGCATCGCGGGTGTGCTGTCCCTCACCACCGCCAAGTCGGCGGCCCTCGTCGGCGTCTTCATCTCCATCACGACCGTGCCCGCGGTCGGGGCGATCGGTCTGACGCTCGCCGTCGGGGCGTGGGACGAGGCGCTCGGCGCGGGCGTCCAGCTCCTGGTGAACGTCGCCGGGCTGCTCGTCGCCGGGGTCGTGACCCTGTTCGTCCAGCTCCACCTGGGACGTCGGCTGGGACACCGGGCGGGACGCCGTCGACCGGGCCGGGCCGGGCAGCAACCCCGCTGACGCGGAGGACGCGGGTGCTCCTCGTGGGGAGATCGTGACGACTGCGTGACCGGCACCCCGCCGAGCCCGGCGAGGGACGCCGTCGGGCCTCTAGGATGTGCCGCATGATCTTCAAGGCCGTCGGTGACGGGCGCCCCTACCCGGACCACGGCCGGGTGACCGCCCGGGACTGGGCCGAGGTGCCCCCGCGTCAGGTACGCCTCGACGAGCTCGTCACCACCAAGCGCACGCTCGACCTCGACGCGCTCCTCGCCGAGGACTCCACCTTCTTCGGCGACCTCTTCGCGCACGTCGTCGAGTACCAGGGCGTGCTCTACCTCGAGGACGGACTGCACCGCGCGGTGCGCGCCGCGCTCCAGCAGCGCGCCATCCTGCACGCCCGCGTCCTGACCGTGCGATGAGCGCGGGGTCCGGTAGGTTTCTGGCGTGACCACCCGCCCCGACACCGCACGCGCCGAGCGTCGCCGACGCATGCACGAGCGCCAGGCCGTCGTGTTCGGGCTCCTCATCGCCGCGCTCGCCGTCGTCGGGCTCGGTGCGCTGGCCGTCTACACGGGGGCGATCGACGCCCCGTTCGACCGGCCGCTGTCGTCGCCCGAGGCGGTCGACGACCTCGCGGACGTCAAGGCCCCCTGCCTTCCCGACGGCACCCTCCCCGTGGCGACCGGTGACATCCAGGTCAACGTCTACAACGCGTCCGGCAAGGACGCCCCTCTCGGGCGGCTGAACCAGGATCTCCTCACGTCGCGCGGGTTCGCGGTGCTCTCCACGGGCAACGCGCCGGACCTCGACGGCGACGGGAAGTCGGACGTGATGGCGCAGACGCAGATCCACTTCGGGGCCGCCGGCCTCGCGCAGGCGTACACGCTCGCCGCGCACTACGACAACCCCGGCCTCGTGCTCGACACGCGCGAGGACGCGACCGTCGACCTCTACGTGGGCACCGACTTCGAGGACGTCGTGGACCCCGAGCTCGTCGGCCTGTCCGGCGACGTGCCGCTCGAGAGCCGCGCCGGGTGCGTCGCGATCGAGGAGATCACCCCCCAGCCGCTGCCCGTGCCGCCCGCGGAGGGCTGAGCACGTCCCTCGCCCGGCGCCCCGCCGAGCCTGACGACCGCCGAACGGTACCCATGAGCACCCTGCCCCTCCGGCCCGCCCGGACCACCGACCCCGACGAGGTCGACCGCCTCTACGAGATCTGCCTGCGGACCGGTGCGTCCGGCGCGGACGCGACCCCGCTGTACGCCGACCCGCGGCTGCTCGGCGAGGTCTACCTGGGGGCGTACCTCGCCCTCGAGCCGTCGCTCGCGTTCGTCGTCGAGGTCGACGGCGTCGCCGCGGGCTACGTGCTGGGCACGCGCGACACCGCCGCGTTCGAGGCGCGGTCCGAGCAGGAGTGGTGGCCCCCGCTGCGCGCGCGGTACCCGCTCGGCAGCTTTCCGGAGGGCTCCCGCGACGAGGCGCTCGTCCGCCAGATCCACCGCCCGCACCTCACCGACCCCTCGGTGCTCCCCGACTACCCCGCGCACCTGCACGTCGACCTGCTGCCCGCCGCACAGGGCGGCGGCAACGGCCGCCGGCTGATGGCCGCGCTGTTCGACGCGCTGCGCGCGGCCGGCGCGCAGGGCGTCCACCTCGGCGTCGCGGAGGACAACGTCTCCGCGATCGGCTTCTACGAGCACCTCGGCTTCACCCGCCTCGACGTCGACGAGGGCCTGGTCCTGGGCCTCCGCCTCTGACCCGACCCTCCGACGCCGAACCCGGGGTTATCGCCGGGTTCGGCGCCCTCCGCGACGACAACCCCGGGTTCGGCGTTACCGAGGCCGTCGTCCTAGGGCGTGCAGCGCCCGACGGACCGTGCGCGAGCACCGGCCGGCGACGCGCACGTCGTCGAATGTGAAGCGCAGCGTGCCCGCGACGTCACCCCCGACCAGCTCGTTGTGCCGAGCCCGGTCGGCGTACGCCGCCTGGAGCGAACCGTGGAACTCGGCGCCGTCGGCCTCGGCCACCAGCCAGCGGCCGTCGCGCGTCCGCCACCCGAGGTCACCGCGAAGCACCACCCCCGACACGTCGACGAGCGGCACCTGGAGCGCGTCGGGACCGACCCCGCCGTCGTGACAGTCCAGACGGACACGCGTCTCGAGCGGTGACTCAGACCGCCCGTCCGCCAGCCCCCACCAGGAATGTGTTCGAGCGACGCCGCGTCGACCGCGCGCCAGGTCGTGGGCGTGCGCCACCTCGTCGACCGTGACCACGCCCCGGTGCATCGCGGAGTCAAGGACGGACACGGCGTGCTCGCGGTCGAGCTCTGGGACGGCCTGCGCCAGCGCCCACCACGGCGATGCGACGACGGCACGTCCCGCCCGTGTCACGGTCATCCCGTCGTCGAACATGCGCAGCCGGATCCCGTCCCGCGACTCGAGCGACCTCGCAGCAGGCAGCGCCACCTGCGGAGCCACGTCGATCGGGAGGCCCGAGACCCCGAGCAGCGCGAGCGCGCTCGGCCCGACGGCGACCGCTTCCGGGCCGTACGCGAGCAGACCCGACCACGCCGCCCGGCGACGTCGTCGGTCGTACGAGCCGCGCTCCCCGGGGAACGGGTCGACGTCGTACACCCCGCGCGTGACGCGCCGCCATGCTCCACGCCGGAGCAGGAGCCGGATCAAGCCATGGTCGACGCCGGCCTCCCGGCACTGTCGAGCAGAGACGAGCCACTCCTGCTCGGCCGCGACGGCGTCGATCGCGTCGACGCCTCGGACGGGTGCGGATATCGCCATGCCCGCATCACAGCGGAGGGCCTGTAACGACGGCGAGACGTCGCCGACGGTCTGTGGACAAGACGCCCGAAAGTTGGGCCTGTGGACGGCGTCATCGCCTCCACCACCCCCGTCGAACCCGGGGTTGTCGCTCATCGTGGCGACGAGTCCCCGGGTTCGGCTTCAACGCGGGGGCTTCGTCAGCGGGCGTCCTCGACCGCGTCGTGGACGATCGGCTCGTCGCCGCCGGGGGCGGACGCCGGGCTGGCGGGCTCCTGGGTGGTGCCGCGCCACCGCGCGATGTTGCGCATGAGGTGGTAGATCACGAGCGCCGCGGCGGTGCCGAGCGCGATGCCCTCGAACGTCAGGTCGCCGACGGCCCAGGTGAAGTTGGCGATGCCGACGACGAGCGGCACGGCGGCGGTCGTGAGGTTGACGGGGTTGGAGAAGTCGACCTTGTTCTGCACCCAGATGCGCGCGCCGAGGATGCCGATCATGCCGTAGAGCATCGTCGCCGCACCGCCCAGGACCCCGTCGGGGATGGTCGCGATGAGCGCGCCGAACTTCGGCGAGAGCGAGAGCACCAGCGCGGTCGCCGCTGCGACCCAGTACGCCGCGGTCGAGTACACGCGCGTCGCGGCCATGACGCCGATGTTCTCGGCGTACGTCGTGGTGCCGGACCCGCCGCCGACGCCCGCGAACGTCGTCGCGAGGCCGTCCGCGAAGAGCGCGCGTCCGGTGAGGTCGTCGAGGTTCTTGCCGGTCATCGCCGCGACCGACTTCACGTGCCCCACGTTCTCCGCGATGAGCACGAGCACGACGGGCACGAACAGGCCGAGCACGGCGACGTCGAACGTGGGCGTGACGAACTCGGGGAACCCGATCCAGTCGGCCTGGCGCACCGCGTCGAACGACACCTCGCCCTGGAGCACGGCCACGACGTACCCGACGACCACGCCCACGAGGATGGACAGGCGCCCGATGATCCCCTTGAACAGGACGCTCACGAGGATGATCGCGGTCAGCGTGACGACGGCCGTGACCGGCGCCTTCTGGAAGTTGCCCCACGCCGCGGGCGCGAGGTTGAGGCCGATGAGCGCGACGATCGTGCCCGTGACGATCGGCGGCATGACGACGTCGATCCACCGCGCGCCCGCGACGTGCACGAGCAGGCCGACCGCGGCGAGCACGAGACCGGTGACGAGGATGCCGCCGACGGCGACGGACTGGCCCTGCGACGCCGTCGCGGCACCGATCGGGGCGATGAACGCGAAGCTCGACCCGAGGTAGCTCGGCAGCCGGTTGCGCGTGATGAGCAGGAACCCGACGGTGCCGATCGCGGAGAAGAACAGGGTCGTCGCGGGCGAGAACCCGGTGAGGAGCGGCACGAGGAACGTCGCGCCGAACATGGCGACGACGTGCTGCATGCCGATCCCGATGGTGCGCGGCCAGGTCAGCCGCTCGTCCGGGTCGACGACGTCCCCCGGCGCCACCGTCTTCCCGTTCCCGTGCAACCGCCACCCGATGGCGCTCATGTCTCTCCCGTCCGTGAAGTTCGTGTGAAGACCCCCGGAGCAGGGTAGTGCCCCGCCGAACCCGGGGTTGTCGCGCCCGAGGTCGACGAGCCCGGCGACAACCACGGGTTCGGCGGGAGGCGGCGCTACTCCGTCGCGTGCACCAGGAGCCATGCGAGGAGGTAGCCGCGGGTGTTGCCGTCGTCGACGCGTTCGTCCGGCAGGGCCCGGGCGACGTCCAGTGCTGCCGCGGAGTCGTCCGGACCGGCGAGCGCCGCGTACATGAGGAGCTGGTCGCCGAACATCACGTCCCACGACGCCGGGTCGTCGCGCGGGCCTGCGAGCGCCTCGTCGAGGTTGGCCCGGATGCGCTCCGGGTCGCCCGCGAGGTACCCGGCGACGGGCTGCATCGGCAGCACGAGGATGCCGAGCATCGCGCTCGGCTCGGCGCTGAACCACGTGGCCCAGTCGCGCTTGCCTCCCCACACGAGCGACGTCACGGTGTGCCCGAACCCGTCGAGCGCCGGGTCGTCGCGGTCGAAGTCCGTCCAGTACGCGCGCGCCGACGCCGCCTCGGCGGACAGCAGCCAGCGCGCCTGCGCCTCGAGCGTCGCGTCCCCCGACGTCTGCGCCCACAGCGCGAGCCCGTTCCACGCGGACACCGCCTCGGACGCGGACTCCTGGTTGTTTCCGTCCGCGAAGGGCGCGTACCCCGATGCCCACGAGTGCCCGGCGTACGCGTCGAACACGCGCAGCGGCGGGAGGTCGTCGGTGCCCGCACCGGACGCGACGTCCGCCGCGAGCAGGTCGAGCACGGGCGCGAGGTCCGCGGCGAGCTCCGGGTCGTCAGCGGCCGCCACGCCCGCGGCGTAGAGGAAGTACCCGTAGTGGAAGTGGTGGTCGTTGAGCTCGTCCGACCCGAACGACGGCGTCCTCCCGACGACGCTGCGCACCTCCGGGTCGTAGACGAAGCAGCGCGCGTCGCGCGCGTCGCAGCCGGAGGGCTCGGCCCACTCGCGCAACGCGGCGGCGAGGTCCTCGCGCAGCGGCGCCGCGACGTCGTCGAGACCGAGCTGCTCGGCGATCGCGAGCAGGTTCGCGTCGCGCGCGAGCGCCTTGCCCCCGAAGTAGGTGTCCGACGGCCGCGGATCGAGCGCCGAGGCGTCGGCGCGCACCTGCTCGGCGAGCTCGGTCCGCGCGTCCTCGCCCAGCCCGGAGAGGTCGAGCGCCCCGGCGGGTTCGACGGCGGCGCTCGTCCAGGCGAGCGTGCTCGCTGTGCAGACGTCGACCGTCCCGCGCACGGTCGCGTAGGTGCCGAGGCCGCACGTCGCACCGTCGCTCTCGCGCTGGTGCGGCAGGCGCACGACGACGGTCCCCGGCACGGGCGCTTCGCCGGCCTCGTACGTGATCGCCGTGGTCACGGCGTCGTCGGCCACGCCGTAGGCGAGCGTCGTGCCCGTCACGGGGTGCGCGGCCGCCTCGGCGAGCGTCGCGACCGCGCCGGCCGGGGCGTCGTCGGGCACGGGGAACCAGGCCACGGAGTCGCCCTCGGCAAGGTCGAGCGAGCGGCCGCCGTCCGACAGCGCGTCGTCCGCCCCGACGAGCACGTACTCGCGCCCGCCGGCCTCGGCGCTCACGAGCCCGCCCGTCTCGGTGAAGCCGACCGTGAGCGCCGCCGTCTGGTCCGTCGCCGCGGTGTACCGCAGCACGGGCGACCCCTCGACGAGGGTCACCGTCCCCACCGCGGAGCCCGCGCCGTCGAGCAGGTCGAGCGTGACGGACGCGGTGTCGTAGGCGGTGACCACGACCGACGTCGCCCCGACGTCCACGCCGACCTGCGGCACGAACGGCCCGAGGATCGACTGCCCGGTGACCTCGACGTCGGGCAGGCCGAACGCGAAGCCCCCGTCGGTCACCCCGAACGCGAGCGGCACGGGGAACACGGGCAGCGGCTCGTCGCCGAACACCAGACCGGAGAACCACCGGTTCGTCGGCGGGACGAGCCCGTCGGCGAGCCGCGCGACGGGCATCGGGGCGACCGACTCCCTCGGCAGGATCGACGGGTCGACGTCGGGCACGGTGCCGGTCAGGTCCGCGGCGGGGTGCCCGACGGCGGCACCCGCCCCGGGCGGGGCCGTCGCCCCCGGTGAGGCGTCCGGCTCGAACAGCCCGCACCCGGCGGCAAGGGCTACGGACGCGAGCAGCACCGCCACGGCTACCCGGCCGCGAGATCGACCCGAGCGTTCGAGATCGGCCCTCGGGAGGTCGACCTCGCGACGCACGGGTCGACCTCGGCGGGGCGTCACAGCCCCACCTTGCGGAGGAACTCGCCGAACGACTCGTCGACCCCGGCGAGCGGGCCGTCGTCGTGCAGCTCGATGCTCGCCGTGACCGGCGTGCCCGACGCGACGAGGCCGTGCTCGGCCCCGCGCACGAGCGCGTCGCTCGTCACCTCGACCGTGGCCTCCGCCTGGTTGGCGGTGTTCTGCACCGCGACCGACGCGACCTCGCCCACGACCTCCGCCTGGTTCGGCAGGACGACCGTGACCTCCGCGCCCTGGCGGACGCGCGCGAAGTCGCTCGGGTCGAGCGTCAGGCGGGCGTCGACGAACAGCGACCCCTCCCGCTCGAGCGACGCGACGACCTCGCCCGCCTGGACGAAGCCGCCCTCGCGGGCCGCGACGTGGGTGACGACGGCGTCGTAGGGCGCGACGAGCGTGATGGTGCCGTCGGGCGCGACCTGGTACGCGGACGTGTCCGCGCTGACGAGCCCGAGCGCGATGTCGTGCTGGAGCGTCAGGCTGCTCACGGTGAAGAGCGGGTCGCCCGCGGCGACCTCGTCCCCCTCGGCGACCTCCGCCGCGGTGACGGTCCCCGCGTAGTCGCTGCCGACGTCGAGCACCTCCGCCCGGATGGTCGCCGTCGTGCTCGTCGCCTGCCCGAGGCGCCGGTTCATCACGAGCGTGAGCGCCGCGCACACGAGCACTACCACGAGCAGCCCGCCCACGAGGCGGAACCGGTTCGACCAGGTCATGCGACACCTCCGGTAGGTCCAGACGTCGACGAGCTCAGGTCACGGCGCGCCCGCCGCCGCTCGGCCCGCGTCGGGGCGCGGACCGTCACCTCCACGCCGAGCTGCTCCGACAAGGCCTCGTCGACGACGGCCGCGACGGCGCCTTCTCGCCGCCGGACGGGACGCACCGCGCGCCGGGCGGACCGCGACTCCCGGAAGGCCGTCACGACGAACGCCCCGAGGATGAGCGTGTTGGTGACGTTCCACGCGAGCGCGAGGCTCGGCATCGGGTCGCCCCACTCCTTCCAGACCCCCACCATCGACGTCACGAGGAGGAACGCGAAGAACAGCACCTGCGGGATCATGTAGTTGAACGGCGACGTGACCTTGCCCGTGCTCCCGGTCACGTGCCACGCCTGCTCCTTACCGGTCAGGGCGTTCCACAGGGCCTTGGTGTAGATGGGGAACGACACGGACGCGAGCATGAGCACCTCCCACCGGAACGACCCGAGCGTGAAGAACGCGATGGCGATCTGGAGGACGTAGAACCCCGCGTAGTAGAGCAGCCACGTGCCCCAGGAGATGGTGAGGTTCATGGGCGTGAGGTCGAGGTAGATCTGCAGCGGCGGCACCAGCAGCAGCACGAGCGGCGCGATGCCCGCGAGGTAGTGCGTCGCGGTGACGGTGTACTGGAGCCGCTGGTCGAGCGTGAGCGTGCGGCGCGGGCTGAGCGGGTTGTGCTGGAGCAGGATCTCGAACCCGCCGGTGGCCCAGCGCAGCTGCTGCTTGGTGTAGGCCTCGACGGTCTCGGGGGTGTCGCCGACGGCGAGCGTCGTGGGGATGTAGATCGTGCGCCACCCGCGCTCGTGGAGCATGAGCGACGTCCACACGTCCTCGGACTTGGAGTCCGTGTGCATGCCGCCGATGTCGTCGATCGCGGCGCGGCGGAAGATCACGTTGGTGCCGACGCAGAACGCGGCGTTGAAGCGGTTCCGGCCGGGCTGCACGAACCGGTAGAAGACGGCCTGCATGTACCCGGCGCCGCGCGAGATGAGGTTGTCGAGGTTCCCGTACGTCTGCGGGGTCTGGACGAACGCGACGTCGTCCTTGACGAAGAACGGCACGGTCTCCACGAGGAGCTCGGGCTTCGCGACGAAGTCGGCGTCGAGGATGACGAAGAAGTCGCCCTTGGCGATGGCGAGCGCGTGGTTGACGTTGCCGGCCTTCGCGCCGTTGCTCGACAGGCGTCGCACGTAGCGCGCACCGAGCTGGGCGGCGAGGTCGCGCACGCCGTCGGACCGGCCGTCGTCGAGCACCCAGGTGCGGTGCGTGCCACGGATCGCGACGGCGGCCCGCACCGTGCGCGCGATGGTGTCGAGGTCCTCGCCGTAGGTCGTGATGAGGACGTCGACGGCGACGGGGCGGTCGTGGAGGTAGAGGTTCCAGCGCGTCGGGTCGTCCTCGGCGCCGTCGCGGATGATCTCGGGGACGTCGAACAGGCGGTCCTTGGCGTGGTGGAACGAGAACCCGCGCGGGTCGTGCCCGCTCGACAGCACGGTCCACATCGCCAGGAGAGCCTGGGCGACGAGCACGGACTCGGCCGTGATGACCATGACGTACGGCAGGGCGTCGCCGCGGTTCGCGGGGTTGAGCAGGAACACCGCGTACGCGACGACGCCGAGCGTCGCGAGCAGCATGATCATGACGAGCGACGGCGAGCGCGCGGCGGAGTTCTCGTCGCGCGGCGGGCCGGCGGGGCGGTCGACGTCGGCCGTCGGGCCGAACGGGGCGGGCCGCACGTGCTGCGTGCGGCGCGGGGTGACGACCAGGCGGTCGAACTCGGAGACGGCCATCGCGGGTCCTCGGCTCTCGACAGGTCCCGTGCGGGGACCTCGCGGGTCGGGAATCGGACGGGACGTCGGCGAGCGGATGCCCGCCGGCTTCCTGAGCCCGGGTGCGGCGACGTCGTCGGCGTCGTGAGTGCGTGCGCGGCGGTGCTGTCGAGCCCCCTGCCGGTGCCCTCGTGCGGAGAGACCCGGAGACGGGTCGAGGTGGCCCGCTGCGAGCGGGCCACCTCGTCGTCTGCGCCGAAGGTAGCGGTACGAGACGGTCGTGTCACGGGTCGCGCGAGCGGTGGCCGCCACCGCCTCGGCGCACGGCGGCGAATGTGAACGGACCGGTCGGGACCCGGCGCTGCACCGTCCGCGCGGCCCGGATCGTTGGCGCGGCGCCGCTCCCGTCCCCGCCCGACGCCGTGCCGCCCCACGCGGTGAGCGCTCACCCGAGCGGTGGTCCGCACGACCCGGAAACGCGCCGTTCACGGGCGGAAACGGAGAATTCACGGCGCCGACGCGCCGCGCGTCCGACCGGTGGACGCTCCGGAGGGCGAGCCGGTCGTCCACCGGGATCGCGCCGTCGCGCACCGCGGACCGGTCACCGCCACCGCACCGGGAGGGTGTAACGCACCGGCCAGCACCGGACATGAGACGGTCGTCCACGTCACCCGGTCGAGAGGACCCCGGATGCCCGCCCCTGACCGTCCGCCCGAGCGGACCCCGTCGGCCCCACCGCCGGACGAGGACCGCGCGGCCCGGTTCACCGCCCTGTTCGAGGCCACGCACCGTCCCCTGCTCGCCTACGCGGTGCGGCGCGTTGCCGACCCGTCCGACGCCGCCGACGTCGTCGCCGAGGCGTTCCTCGTCGCCTGGCGACGCCTCGACGACGTCCCGGTCGGGGACGACGCGCGACCGTGGATGTTCGGCGTCGCACGCCGCGTCCTGGCGAACCTCCACCGGGGCGCGCGGCGCCGGCTCGCCCTCGCCGACAGGCTCCGCGCCGAGGTCGCGGAGGCCACCCCACCGCCGACCGGCGAGCTGAGCGACGTCGAGCGTGCGCTCGCGCGGCTCGGCCCCGACGACCAGGAGCTGCTGCGCCTGGTCGCGTGGGAGGAGCTCGCGCGCGACGAGATCGCCCTGGTGCTCGGCATCTCGCGGGCCGCGGTCCGGGTGCGCCTGCACCGTGCGCGCCGGCGGCTGGCCGAGCAGCTCGACGGGCTCGTCGCACCCGGCGCACCGACGTCCGCGCCGCAGAGGAAACGGGACGACCCGACCGGACACGTGGTCACCGGGTGGGGACGGCCCCGCCCCGGAACCGAGGAGGCACGATGACGGACCCGATCATGCAGCTGCGCAGTATGGACCCGGCCCGGCGTGCGGATCTCGGTGCCGTGGACGAGGCGGCGTTCGCCGCCCTGCGGGAGGAGATCCTCATGGCCAGCACGCTCGACCCCACGAACGCCGCCCCCGCCGCACCCCCGTCACGTCGTCGACGGCTCGGGCGCCGTGGCGCGCTCGCGCTAGGCCTGGCGACGGTGCTCGCCGGCGGCGGCGTCGCGTACGCGGCGATCCAGGCGTTCCGCGGCTCGTCGGGCGAGGGCGTCACGTGCGTGACCGCCTGGAGCCCGGACGTCGCGGAGGGGCTGGACGTGGACGCGGCCGGACCGTGGCTCACCGGAGACCCGTACGCGGACTGCACCACGCTCCTCGCGGAGCAGGGTCTGCCGCCGATCGAGGACGCCGTGGCCTTCTCCTGGGACGGCCAGACGTACGTCGCCCCGGCCGGCCAGGTGCCCGACGGCGTCGAGCGGCTCGAGGGCCGCTCGGCGGTGGACCCCGCCGTGGTCGAGCTGCAGCAGAGCGTGACCGACCGGGTCGACGGCGGGGCGAGCGCGTGCCGCACCGTCGCCGATGGTGTCGCCTGGGCCGAGGACGAGCTCGACCGGCTCGGCCTGGACGACTGGTCCGTCGGCGAGCACGACGCGCTGCCCGAGAGTGCCGACGGGACGCCGGTGTGCGCATTCGCGACCGTCGACGTCGGCGGGCGCGCGGTCGTCGTCGGCGCCTCAGGCAGCTCCGACGGGATCCTCGAGGACCCGGTGGTCGCCGCGATCGTGTCGGCGCTGAAGGGCGGGATCACGGAGGGGTGCGTCTCCCTCGGCGAGGCCCGGGCGATCGCCGACGAGGCCCTCACCTCGGTCGACGGCCCGTTCCCGACGACGAGCGTCCCGGACGAGAGCGCCTCGTGCGCCCGCGTGGACCTCTTCGTCGGCGGCGCCGTCCAGGTGACCGTCTACGGGCCGACCTCCGCCGGCTGACCGGTCGGCCACGGCCGCTGCCCCGCGGTACGCGCCCGCGTCGCGACGACCTGTTTCGTCGCGACGCGGGTTCGGGGGCAGGCCCGGACGCGTGCCGTCAGGGCAGCTGCGGCACGACCTGCGACGCGATGAGCTCGAGGTGGTCGAGGTCGTGCAGGTCGAGCACCTGGAGGTAGAACCGGGTGGCGCCCTGCTCGGCGGCGGCCGCGACCTTGTCCGCGACCTCGGAGACCGTCCCGGCCAGGCCGTTGCGGCGCACCTCGTCGGGCTCGCGCCCGATCGCCTCGGCCCGACGGCGGAACTCCGCCTCGTCCTTGCCCACCGCGACGACGAACGCGGCCGAGTACACGAGCGAGTCGGGGTCGCGGTCGGCGTCGAGGCACGCGGCACGCACGTTCTCGAACCGCTCGGGCAGCACGCCCGGGTCGGGGAACGCCGCGTTGAACTCGCTCGCGTAGCGGGCCGCGAGCGCCGGGGTGCGCCGCGGCCCGTGACCGCCGACGATCACGGGGATGCGGTCCTGGGCGGGCTTGGGCAGCGCCGGCGAGTCCTTGAGCGCGTAGTGCTCGCCGCTGAACGAGAACGTCTCGCCGACCGGCGTCTCCCACAGCCCCGTGATCACCGCGAGCTGCTCCTCGAGGATCCCGAACCGCTTCTCCGGGAATGGGATGCCGTACGCCTCGTGCTCGCGCGCGAACCAGCCCGCGCCGAGCCCGAGCTCCACGCGACCGCCCGACATCTGGTCGACCTGCGCCACCTGGATCGCCAGCACGCCCGGGTGGCGGAACGTCGCGGACGACACGAGCGTGCCGAGCCGGATGCGGCTCGTCTCGCGGGCCAGGCCCGCGAGCGTCGTCCACGCGTCGGTCGGGCCGGGCAGCCCGTCGCCGTCGCCCATGACGAGGTAGTGGTCGGAGCGGAAGAAGGCGTCGAACCCGAGGTCCTCGGTCGCCTTCGCGACCGCGAGGAGGTCGTCGTAGGAGGCGCCCTGCTGGGGCTCGGTGAAGATGCGCAGGTCGATCTTGGTCATGCCGTCACCCTGCCACACGGGTCCGCTTGCCTCCGCCCGCGGAAACTCCGACCCGCGACATAGAACGTCCGGTCGCGAGGTAGAAACCCGCGTGCCCTACCTCGAGACCGGACGTTCTACTTCGGCGGGGATGCCGAGGTGGTGCCGTCAGTCCGTCAAGGAGACGAGGTCGAGCTCCTGGAACTCCGCGACCTCGGGCACCCAGCGGTCGGCGACGAAGCCGCGGTGGTCCGGGTGGGCGTCGTACGCGGCGTACGCGGCGTCGTCGTCGAACACCATGGAGAACTGGAACGTCAGCGGGCTCTTGGCGCTCACCTGGCGCGAGACGGTGAAGTCCCGGACGCCCGGGATCGCGGTGAGCGTGCGGCGCGCGGTGCCGAGGAACTCGGCCTCCTCGGCGCTGCCGGCGGGGTGGACGAGGCGGAAGGCGACGGTGTGCTGGATCACACCGCCACCGTAGACGGGCGGCGCAGCCGACGCCCGCTAGTCTCGCGGCGTGCGCATCCCCTGGCGTGAGGCTTCGCGGCATTTCGACGAGCACGTCGAGGGCTGCCTCCCGGACGGGGTCGTGCACGGGACGGGCGAGGCCGACCACGCCCCGCTCCTTGCGCGGTACGGGGCGCTCGGTTGGCGGATCGAGCGGGAGGGTCGGCCGGTGGACGTGGGTGACTTCCGTCCGCCTACGGACGACCGCCCGACGATCATCGTCTTCCCCGACCCCGTGGTGACGATAAATCTCTTCCTGTGGCCCGAGAGCGAGATCGCCTTCGACGTCGACGCACGCGAGATCCACGACCAGCACACCTTCGACGCCGTCTGCCGCTTCCTCGCGCAGACCGGTCGGGCGCTCCGCAAGGACGTCGACCTGTGCCCCGAGAGGACCACCGCGCCGTTCCTGCGCTACGCGTCACGGACGGACACCGTGGGTCTGTGTCCCTAGGCTGGCACCCATGCGCGTGAGCACCGTGATCCTGCCGATCTATCCGTGGCGTGAGGGCCGGGACGTGTGGCGGGCCGCCGACGACCTCGGGTTCCACGCCGCCTACACGTACGACCACCTGTCGTGGCGGACCTTCCGCGACGGGCCGTGGTTCGGCGCCGTCCCGACGCTCGCCGCCGCGGCGGGCGTGACGGAGCGGGTGCGCCTGGGCACGCTCGTGTCGTCGCCGAACTTCCGGGAGCCCGTGACGTTCGCGAAGGACGTCATGACGCTCGACGACCTGTCCGGCGGGCGCGTCACCGTCGGCCTCGGCGCCGGCACGACGGGCTTCGACGCGACGGTCCTCGGCGGCGAGCCGTGGTCCGCACGGGAGCGCGCCGACCGCCTGCGCGACTTCACGGTCCTGCTGGACCGGCTGCTCACCGAGCCCGCGGTGACGCACGACGAGGGCCACTACCGCGCGCACGAGGCGCGGACGATCCCGGGCCCGGTCCAGTCCCCCCGCGTGCCGTTCGCCATCGCCGCCACGGGCCCGCGCGGGCTGCGGCTCGCCGCACGCTACGGCCAGGCGTGGGTGACGACGGGCGACGGGCGCCTCGGCGACGACGCGACCCCGGCGGAGTCGCGAGCGGCGGTCCGCGACCAGGTGGAGCGGCTCGAGGGCGCGTGCGCCGACGCCGGGCGGGACCCCGCGTCGGTCGAGCGGATCCTGCTCACCGGCTTCACGCCCGACCCTGCGCTGGAGTCGGTCGACGCGTTCGTCGAGACCGCGCACGGGTACGCGGAGGCCGGGATCACGGAGATCGTCGTCCACTGGCCCATCCCGGGCACCCGGTTCGCGGCCGACCAGCGCGTCTTCGAGCAGATCGCGACGGACGGCGCTGCGCAGGTCGACGGGCTGTAGGGCCTAGAAGAGGACGTCGAACACGAAGCGGACCGGAGCGGTCACCGTCTCCCAGACGATGCGCCCTGCGGACCGGTGCTCGAGCCGGGCCTGCCGTGCCGCGAAGACGGCGGCCGCGACCCCGCCCAGGACCGCGGCGGCCAGACAGGTTCCCACGAGCCACGACGGCAGGTCGACCAGGTAGCCGGCCAGCGACAGCGCCGCCGCGACCACGCCCAGCACGAGGCTGACGACGAGACCCCAGGCCGCCACGGGGTCGTATCCACGGCTGTGCCGCGCCTCCCGACCGTCCTCCACCCGCACAGTGTGCCAGCGGCGCGACGTCTCGGTAGCGGGACCTCGGATCGTGTCGAGGGAACCTGCGAGCGCCCCGCTGCGTGTAAGAGGTGGGGGCCCCGTGACACATGTCCGTACGAAGGGGCTCACGGACCGTGACGCGAGGAGGCGACGTGCGCAAGGCGGCGGCGGGCTGGTACGCGGACGCACCCGGTTCGGGGAGCGAACGCTGGTACGACGGCGCGGAGTGGACCGACCGCACCCGCGCGCGCCGCGCGTCGGAGGACGCCGGGCCGTGGCGCCGGGTCCTCGTCGTCGGGGTCGTCGTCGTGCTCGTCGTCGCCGCGCCGCTCCTGCTCGCCGTGCTCGGCTGAGGTACCCCCCGCGACGAGTCGCGTCAGCCGAGCGGCCCGAGCACCCGGTACGTGACGTGCGTGACGAGCGACGCCGCGCGCACGGCGACGGTCTCGAGCGCGAGGGGTGGGACGCCGTCGAGCACGCGGTCCCCATGCCCGAGGACCTGCGGCACGACGTGCAGCCGCAGCTCGTCGAGGAGGCCCGCCGCGAGCGCCTGGTTGATGGTCGCGGCTCCCCCGGCGATTGAGACGTCGCGCTCCCCCGCCGCCTCTCGCGCCTGCGCGACGGCGGACTCGATGCCGTCGGTGACGAAGAAGAAGGTCGTCCCGCCCTCCATGACGAGCGGCTCGCGCGGGTGGTGCGTGAGGACGAAAACCGGCCCGTGGTACGGCGGCTCCGGCCCCCACCACCCGCGCCAGTCGAGGTCCCACTCGCCGCGGCCGGGGCTGAACATGTGGCGACCCATGACGAACGCGCCGGCAGCGAGGATCGCGTCGAGCTCCGCGCGGTTCTCGTCGGCCGTCTCGAACATCCACCGGTGCAGGTCGACGCCCTCGCCGAACGGGTGCTCCAGCGTCTGGTCGGGCCTGGACGAGAACCCGTCCACCGACACCGCCACGTCGCACGTCACGTTCCCCATGCCACCCTCACCCTCCGCGGTCCGCGCGAGCCGGGACCGTCGTCGTCCACATCTGACGCCACCTCCGACCGCCCGTGCACCCGAAACTCATCGCACCGTCTCCCTCGGGGTCGCGGCCTCCTCGGTCGCGATGCGCAGGGCCGCGACGAGCTCGCGGTAGAGCTCGTCGGTCGCGAGGAGCTCGGCGTGCGTGCCGCGTGCGCGGACGCGTCCGTCCTCCATGACGAGGATGAGGTCGGCGTCGATCACGGTCGACAGCCGGTGCGCGATGGTCACGACCGCGCGGTCGCGCGCGAGGTCCTCGATGACGGCGTGCACGGCGGCCTCGGTAAGCCCGTCGACCTGCGCCGTCGCCTCGTCGAGGAGCAGCACGTCGGGGGCGTGCAGGACGGCGCGCGCGAGCGCCACGCGCTGCCTCTCGCCGCCTGAGACGGTCGTCCCGACGAGCGACGTGTCGAGCCCGTCGGCGAGCGAGCGCACCTTGGCCTCGAGCCGGACCTTCGCGAGCGCGGCCCACATGGCCTCGTCGGTCGCGCCGGGGTCGGAGAGCCGGAGGTTCTCGCGGATCGTGCCCGGCACGACGGGCGTCTCCTGCTCGACGTACGCGAACCGGCGCCGGACGTCGTCGAACGTCAGGTCGTCGTAGGGCACGCCGTCGAGCAGGATCTGCCCGGACTCGGGCTGGAGGAACCGCAGGAGCAGGGAGAACGTCGTGGTCTTGCCCGCGCCCGACGGCCCGACGATCGCGACCTGCCCACGGTGCGGCACGTCGAGGTCGAGATCGCGGACCACGGGCTCGCCGCCCGGCAGGTAGCGCGCCGTGACGCCCCGCAGGGAAAGTCGCGGCGCCCCGGCCTCGGTCCCGTCGGTGCCCGACGCCGCAGCCGCCTCCGCCGGGCGGCCCGCCTCCGCGCGGGTCGGGTCGAGCGACGCCGAGCCGGCCCGCCCCGGCCGGGCCGCGTCGTCGTCCTCCTCCGGCTCGATCGCCTGGACCTCGCTGATGCGGCCCGCGGCGGCGATGCCGGCCTGGAGCTGGGTCACGTTCATGGTCAGCCCGGTGACGGGCTCGACGATCTGGAACGCGTAGAGGAGGAACGCGACGAGGCTCGACACGGCGAGCAGCCCCTCGTCGACGCGCCACGCGCCGAGCGCGAGGATGACGATGATCGCGGCCTGGATCCCGCCGCCCGCGATGGTCCACGCGACGGCCTCGGTGCGCACGGCCCGGACGCTGTGCCGCGCGGAGGCCTGCGCGTCGTCGAGCACCCGCTCGATCTGGCGGCCCTCGGCGCGGCTGGCCTTGATGGTGCGGATCGCGCGGAGGCCGCCCTCGAGCGTCCCGCCGAGGCTGCCGAGCGACTCCTGCGCCTTCTCCTGCGCCTTGGCGATCCGCGGCATGAGCCCGCCCACGAGCACGGCGATGACGACGATCGCGCCGAGCGTCGTGCCGAGCAGCACGATGTCGAGCACTCCCATGAGGATGATCGTCCCGACGAGCGACACGGCGAAGTTGACGAGGTTGACGATGCTCGACGACGCGGCCTCGCGCAGCAGCACGGTGTCCGAGGTGACGCGGGTGACGAGCTCGCCCGTCGGGCGCCCGGTGAGCGCGCCGATCCGCGCGCGGAAGTAGCGCCGGACCATGGATGACCGCGCGTCGAGCACGACCCGCTCGGCGAGCGTGCCGAGCAGGATCCACTGCCACAGGCCGAGCACGAGGCCCACGACGAGCAGCCCGACGAGCGTGAGCACGGCCGGGGTGAGCGACTCCCCCGTCCCGAGGGTGTCGAGGACCCACTTGGTCACCATCGGGGTCGCGAGGGCCGCGGCCGTGGTGCCCAGGCCCAGGACGAGCCCGAGCAGGAGCGTGCGGCGATGCGGTCGGACGAACGCCCAGAGCACCCTGAGCCGCGGGAGGAAAGGGCCCTTGGGTGCGTCGGTCGTGGCGGGCGTCGTGGTCGACGGGCCGGGGGCATCGGTCGGGGACATGGCGTCAACCATGGTTGACATCCTCTCTCGTGTCAACTGTGGTTGACGCGCGGGTGGATCTTGGGGCGGAACGAGGTTGACCACTAGTGGAACATGCTTGTTCCACTAGTGGCAAGAGGTGTTCCACGGCGTCGAGGGCTATCGTGGGCCGCGTGACGGCACGAACCAGCGCGCGGGACGCCACCACCGCGCCGGCCCCCGCAGCGGCGCACGACGGCGTGCCCGCGGAGAGCGGAACCCGCGCGCGCACGCGGCGCGCGATCCTCGACGCCGCTGTCGCCGTGCTCAGCACGGACAAGTCCGCGTCGCTCGGCGACGTCGCCCAGGCCGCGCAGGTCGGGCGCACGACGCTGCACCGCTACTTCCCCGAGCGGGCCGACCTCGTCGAGGCGATCGGGTCCGAGGCGGTCGAGCGCACGCGCGCCGCGATCACCGCGGCGCGGCTGGACGACGGCGGGCCGGCGTCCGCGCTGCGCCGCCTCGCGTTCGAGTACTTCGACCTCGGCCCCTGGTACATGGTCCTGTTCAACGAGCTGTCCGGCGGCGAGCCCGAGTTCTGGGCGGAGTCCGACGCGGCGGAGGAGCCGGTGCGCGACCTCCTGCGCCGCGGCCAGGCGGACGGCGTGTTCGACGACCAGCTCAGCGTCTCGTGGCTCGTCCGCACCCTCTGGTGGATGCTCTTCAACGCCTGGGCGATGCACGACGAGGGCGAGGCGACGCGCGCCGACGCGCTGCGTATGGCCGTCCGCAGCATCGAGGGCGTCGCGCTCGCCCGCGAGGCCCGCCCGTGAGCACGGCCCCGGGCCCGGCGCCCCGACCCGGCCTCGGCGAACGCCTGCGGCGCTGGTGGCAGCGCGCCGACGACGTGCGCACGGGCGTGCGCTGGGCGAGCGTCGGGACGGTCTTCGGCGGGATCGCCGTCGCGGTCGTCTGCCTGGTGCTCGTGCTCCGCGGCCGCGTCTGGGCGTGGTTCCCGCTCCTCGTCGCTGCGGCCGTCGCGCTGCGCGAGGTCCGCTACCTCCAGCGCGCCGCCCGCGGCGGCCGGCCTCGCTACCACGAGAACGCGCCCCGCTGACTCCCGGGCGACGTCGCCCGCGCGGGCCACGGGTGGCGCTGCTCGTCATCCGGAGGTCGCACCCCGGTGGACCGCGGGATCCACCGGACGGCCGACGCGCCCGAGGCGGCTCGGCGGGGAGACTGGCGGCACGGCGTCGGGCAGCGGCGCCGGAGACCTCCGGAGGCGCACCGTGACGACCCCCACCCCCGCCCGGGACGCGGCGTTCCCCGAGCAGCTCCCCGAGCCCTTCCCCGACCGGTCGACCGAGCAGCCGTCGGCCCGCGCGGCCGCGCAAGGCCTGCGCTTCACCGCGCGCCGCGGCCGCGGTGCCCGACGACGCACGGCTCGTCCTGCGTCGCGCCCGGTCGTCCCGCCCGTCGAGCGGGCGAACGGCTGGCTCGTCGCGGTGGCCGTCGTGGCCGGCGCGGTGCTGTTCTCGATGCTCGCGATGAACGCGTTCCTCGGCGGCTGAGGATCCCCGCTCAGCCCTGGCCGGCCGCCGCGGGCGAGCCCTCGACCGCCGCGCCGGTGTCGGCGGCCGCCGCGCGACGCGCCGGCACGAGCCCCCGCGCGACGCCCGCGCGCTCGAGACGGCGGGCGAGCAGCAGCCCCGCCCACGTCCCCACGAGCGAGCTCGCCATCATGAGGGCCACGATGAGGACCTGCACGACCGGCGCCATGGACGCGGCGTCGAAGGCGACGAACGCCGACCACGTGTACAGCGCCGAGAAGACGAACGTCGCGACGTAGAACAGCCACGGCGCCCACACGCGGTAGAGCGTGACGAGGAACGCGACCTCGAGCGCGGCGCCCACCATGAGGCACGTGAGGATCGACGACGCCCCGAGCGGCGACGCGGAGCTGATGACGCCCGCGACGAGCATGGTGAGCACCGCGGCGCCGGGTCGGCGCACGAGCGCGAGCGCGAGCACCGGCCCGACGATCCACAGGCCGAGCATCGCGGAGTAGAGCACCGGCACGGTCGACGCGAGCGCCGCCGCGACGAAGTTCGCCGGGACCAGCAGCACGCCCGTCGCGGCACCGATGGCGGCACAGGTCATGAGGTAGCGCGTCGTGAGGGACTGGCGGCGGGTCGAGCTGGGCATCGTGGGCTCCGGGACGTCGAGGGTCTGGGCGGGTGGATGGAAGCGGTCGAGCCAGGGCGGGCGACAGGCCGCGGTCAGCCGGTCAGGGCGGGCACCACGACGAGGGCGATGCCCGCCGCGACGCCCCACGTCGCGAGGAGGAAGACGACGTCGCGCACGCGGAACGGCACGAGGACCCGCTCGGTGCGGGTCGCGTGCGCGCCGAACCCGCGCGCCTCCATGGCGAGCGACACGCGCTCGCCGTGGCGGATGCCGCCCGCGAGGAGCGGGACGGCGTAGCCGAGGTGGCGCCGGCCCGCCGCGACGGGCCCGCGCCCGTGGTCGACGCCGCGCACGCGGTGCGCCGCGCGGATCACCTCGAGCTCGTGGCCGAAGCGCGGCACGAACCGCAGCGCGGACAGCGCCGCGTACCCCACGCGGTACGGCACGCGGAGCTGCTGGACCAGGGCGCGGACGACGTCCTGCCCGGTCGTCGACAGCCCGCCGACGAGCACGAGCAGCAGGAGCGCGCACGTGCGCAGGCTCGTCGCCAGCCCGGTCTCGAGCGCCCCGGACCACAGGTGGAACGGGCCGACGGTCGCGAGCAGCGTCGTGCCGTCGACGTCGCGGGGGTCGGTGAGCACGCCGAACGACACCGTCATGACGGCGGCGAGCGCGGGCAGGCCGAGCAGCAGGACCGCGACGACGCGCCGGGGCGGCCGGACCATGACGAGGATGACGAGGAGCGCCGCGAGCCCGACGAGCGCGGGCGTCAGCAGGTCACGGGTCGTGAACACCCAGACGACCACGGGCAGCGGACCGAACGCCGTGACGAGCGGGTCGTAGGTGCGCAGGTCCCCCGCCGGACCGGCGAACCGGCCGAGGCGCGCGTCGCCCGGCGTCGCGCGCGCAGGGCGGGGCCGGGAGTCGAGCGTGCCCGCGCTCATGCCCCGACCCCCGCGGGGACGGGCGCGACGGGCAGGTCCGCGAGGCGCGCGACGCGCCGCCACGCAGGGTCGGCCAGGTGCCGGGTCGCGCGCGCGAGCGGGGGCGTGCGCAGGCCGGCGAGGCGCAGGACGTCCTCGTCGCCCAGGACGTCGCCCGGAGCGCCGTCGGCGACGACGCTCCCGCCCGCGAGCGCCACGACGCGCGTCGCGTGCTCCGCGACCAGCTGCATGTCGTGGCTCACGACGACGACCGCCGTCCCGTCGCGGCGCAGGTCGGTGAGCAGGTCGAGCAGCTCGGCGGCGCGCTCGCGGTCCTGTCCGTAGGTCGGCTCGTCGAGCACGAGGACCTCGGGGCGGCACACGATCGCGGTCCCCACCGAGAGGCGACGCTTCTGCCCGCCGGACAGGAGGAACGGGTGCCGGTCGCGCAGGTCGGCGAGACCGAACCGGCGCAGCACGTCCTCGACGCGCGCCGCGACCTCGTCCTCGGGCACGCCGCGCACGCGCAGGCCGAGCGCGAGCTCGTCGTCGACGCGCGACGTGACGAGCTGGTGCTCGGGGTTCTGGAAGACGAACCCGACGTGCCGGGAGAGCTCGCGCGGGTCGGCACGGGTCGGGTCGAGGCCCGCGACGGTCACGCGGCCGTCGAGCGCCCCGCGGCGCGGCCGCAGCACGCCCGCGGCGAGCTGCGCGAGCGTCGTCTTGCCCGCCCCGTTGGCGCCGACGACGGCGACGAGCTCGCCCGGCGCGACCGCGAGCGACACGTCGCGCAGCACGGTCGCACCGCGCCCGCGGCGGGCGCCGCGTCGTAGCGTCACGCGGTCGACGACGAGGACCGGCTCGGGCGCGGCCCGTCCCGGCTCGCGCGGGCGCGGCGACGCGTCGGGCAGGTGCGTCACGGTCGCCAGGGCGGTCCCCAGCTCGTCGGGAGTGAGCGGCACGGGGTCGAGGTGCACGCCCGCGGCGCGCAGCCGCAGCGCGGCGAGCGTCGCGGTGGGCAGCCAGACGCCAAGCGCCGCGAGCGCCTCGGCCCGCTCGCCCAGCACCTCGCGGACGGGGCCGTCGTGGGCGAGCCTCCCGGCGCCGTCGAGCACGACGACGCGGTCGACGAGCGAGACCGCGGCGTCGAGGTCGTGCTCGACGAGCAGCACCGCGCGGTCGCCGCGCGCCACGACGTCGCGCAGCACCGCGTAGACCTCCTCGGTGCCCTGCGGGTCGAGGTTGGCCGTCGGCTCGTCGAGCACGAGGAGCGGAGACCCGAGGGCGAGCGCGCACGCGATCGCGAGCCGCTGGCGGCCACCGCCCGAGAGCACGGCGGGGTCGTCGTCGCGACGCTCCCACAGGCCGACGCGGCGCAGCGCGTCCTCGGCGCGGGCGAGCACGTCGTCCACCGGGAGGCGCAGGTTCTCGGGGCCGAAGCACACCTCGTCGAGCAGCGTGCCCGTGACGACCTGGGCGTCGGGGTCCTGGAAGACCATCGCGACGTCGCGCGAGAGCTCGGGCGGCGTCGTCTCGGCCGTGGACCGCCCGCGCACGCGGACCGCCCCCTCCAGGTCGGCCCCGACGACGTGCGGGACGAGCCCGTTCGTCGCGAGCGCGAGCGTCGACTTGCCGCAGCCCGACGGGCCGAGCAGGAGCACCGCCTCGCCGGGGCGCACGTCGAACGTGACGCCGTCGGGCGTCGGGCGCCCGGCCGCGCGCGGGCCGGGATCCGCGCCGGGTCCCGCGGGGTCGTGCTCGTGGTACCGGACGCTCACGCCGCGCGCCGCGAGCAGCGGCTCCGGGATGCCGTTCGACGTCTCGTCCGCGATCACGCGGCTCAGGATAGGCGAACCTAAGCCGCGTGACGAGACCTTGCTCGAGCCTGGGGACGACGCGCGCGGTCAGAGCCGCGGGTCGACCGGTTCCGACTCCAGCGCGAGCACCGCGAACACCGGCTCGTGGACGCGCCACGTCGGCTCCCCGCGCGCGACCCGGTCGAGCGCCTCGAGGCCGAGCGCGTACTCGCGCAGCGCGAGCGAGCGCTTGCGCCCGAGCGACCGCTCGCGCAGCCGTTCGAGGTGGCGCTCCTCCGTGTACTCGGGGCCGTAGATGATGCGCAGGTACTCCCGGCCGCGGACCTTGAGCCCGGGCTGCACGAGCCCGCCACCCTTGCCGCCCGCGGCCCGCCGTCGCCGCACGAGGTTCGCGAGCGGCTTGACCACCATGCCCTCTCCCCCGGCCGCCGTGAGCTCCTCCCACCACGCCGTCGCCTCGCCGCGCGACGCGTCGTCCGCGAGGTCGACGACGACGCGCCGCGTCGTGCGGAACAGCGCCGGGTCCGCCGCGACGAGGCCGTCCGCGACGTCGAGGTGCCACAGGTGGTCGCGCTCGGCGTACGTCGTCCCGGTCGCCTCCGCAGACCCCGGTCGCGCGGACGTCCCGCTCGCGAGCACTTGGAACGGCGCGACCTGCACGCCGCGCAGCGGGTCAGCGGAACCGTCGTCGGCTCCCGTGTCCCACCGGTAGCGCCGGTAGGACTCGACGAACAGCTCGGCGTCGGTCGCGCGCCGCGCGGTCCGACGACGGAGCGCACCCACGTCCACGCCGCGCGCCTCCGCGGCGGCCAGGGCCGCGAGCGCGGACGGCATGACGGCCCGTGCCGCCGCCCCGACGCTCGCGTACTGGTCGCGCAGGAGCTGGTCCGCCTTGAGGGACCACGGGAGCACCTCGGCATCGAGCAGCACCCAGTCGGCGCCGAGCGCCTCCCACGTCCCGGCCGCGTCGAGCGCCGCGGCGACGCGCCCGAGCAGCAGCGCCGTCGTCGGCTCGTCGAGGAACGACCGCCCCGTGCGCGTGTGCACGGCGCCGGGCGCCTCGATGCCGAACCGCTCGGCGACGACGCGCGAGCCGTCCGACCCCGAGTCGCGCGCGACGAGCAGGACCGCGCGCGAGCCCATGTGCTTCTCCTCGCACACGACGCGGTCGACGCCGTCGCGCGCGTACGCGGCGAACGCGCCGTCGGGGTGCTCGAGCAGGCCGGGCAGGGTCGACGTGGCGACCGGGCTCATGGTCGGCGGCAGGTACAGCAGCAGGCGCGGGTCGACGGCGAACCGGCTCATGACCTCGAGCGCGCCCGCCGCCTGCTCCTCGCCGACGGTCACGCGCCCGTGCGTCGAGGTCTCGACGACGCGTCGCCCGAGCACGTCGGACACGGAGAGCAGGTCGGGCTCGCGCGCGGGCACGCCCGAGCCGTCGGGCAGGAACGGGCGCGCGGGCGCGTAGTACTCTCTCGCGGCCGGCACCTGCACGACCTCCTTCTCCGGGTAGCGCAGCGCGGACAGCTTCCCGCCGAACACGCACCCCGTGTCGAGGCACATCGTGTTGTTGACCCACTCGGCCTCGGGCGTCGGCGTGTGCCCGTAGAGGACCGTGGCGCGGCCGCGGTAGTCGTCCGCCCACGGGTAGCGCACCGGCAGCCCGAACTCGTCGGTCTCGCCCGTGGTGTCGCCGTAGAGCGCAAAGCTCCGCACGCGCCCGGACGCCCGGCCCTGGTAGGACTCCTTGAGCCCGGCGTGCGCGACGACGAGGCGGCCGTCGTCGAGCACGAGGTGGGACACCAGGTCGCGGCAGAACTCCGCGACCTCGCGCCGGAACTCCTCGGGCTCCTCGGCGAGCTGGGCGAGCGTCGTCTCGAGGCCGTGGGAGACCTTCACGTCGCGCCCGCCGAGCGCGCGCACGAGCTTGTGCTCGTGGTTGCCCGGCACCGCGAGCGCGTGCCCCGCGCGGACCATGCCCATCGCGAGGCGCAGCACGCCCGGGGAGTCGGGGCCGCGGTCGACCAGGTCGCCGAGGAAGATCGCGCGGCGGCCCTCGGGGTGCGCGGCGTCGACGGGCCGGCCCGCGTCGTCGCGCACGACGGCGTAGCCCAGCTCCCCGAGGAGCGTCACCAGCTCGTCGAGGCAGCCGTGCACGTCGCCGATCGCGTCGAACGGGCCGTGCTCGTCGCGGCGGTCGGTGAGCAGCGGCGTCCGCACGATGCGTGCCGCCGCGACCTCGTCCTCCCCACGCAGGACGTGCACGGTGCGGAACCCCTCGCGCTGGAGGCTCTTGAGCGACGAGCGCAGCGCCGCCCGCTGCCGCGTCACCACGTGCGCGCCGAACCCGCGGTCCGCACGTGCCACGTTGCGCTCGACCGCGACCTTCTCCGGCACGTCGAGGACGATCGCCACGGGCAGGACGTCGTGGGCGCGCGCGAGCGCGACGAGGGTCTTGCGGGCCTCGCGCTGCACGTTCGTCGCGTCGACGACGGTGAGCAGGTTCGCCGCGAGGCGCTTGGACACGATCGTCTCCAGCACCTCGAACGCGGCCTTCGTGGCCGCCTGGTCGTTCTCGTCGTTCGACACGAGGCCGCGGCACACGTCCGACGACACCGTCTCGTACGGGCCGAAGTGCTCGCGCGCGAACGTCGACTTTCCCGAGCCGGAGACGCCGACGAGCACCACGAGGCTCGACGCGGGGACGCGCAGGTCGCGGCTCCCCGTCGCACGATCGGTCGCGGGCTCGGTCGCGGGCTCGGGCGCGGGCTCGGTCGTGCGCTCGCTCATCGGGCCTCCTCCCCGTCGCGCGTGCCAGGTGCTGCCACGGTCGGCGCGTCGTGCTCGACGGTCCCCTCCGGCAGGAGCGCGAGGACCACCATCTGCGTGGGCGCCCCGACGTCCGGCGCGAGCGGTCCGACGTCGCGGTGCTCGACCGCGTACCCGTACCGGTCCGCGGCGGCGTCCGCCCATGCGCGGAGCTCGGCGCGCGTCCACTCGAACCGGTGGTCGGGGTGCCGCACCCTGCTCCCGCCCGGCCCGTCCAGGAGGTTCGGGTAGTGCACGTTGTACTCGGCGTTGGGCGTCGTGACGACGACGACGCGCGGCCGCGCGTGCCCCAGCACCGCCTGTGCCAGCGCGTCGAGGCGCGACGCGTCGACGTGCTCGACGACCTCCATGAGCACCGCGGCGTCGAACCCCGCGAGCCGGTCGTCGGTGTACGTGAGGGACGACTGGAGCAGGCGCACGCGCTCGCGCTCGGCGTCGTTCGCGTCGTGCAGGCGCAGCCGCGCGGCCGCGCGCTCGAGCTCGCGCGCCGAGACGTCGGTGCCCAGGACGCGCGTGAACGTCCGGTCGGCGGCGAGGCGGCGCAGGAGCGCGCCCTCCCCGCAGCCGAGGTCGACGACGGTCCGCGCGCCCACCTCGTGCAGCACCCCGAGCACGGCGTCCGCGCGCTGCCGGGCGAGCGGTGGCTCCGGCGCGTCCTCCTCGGGTGGCGCCGCGCCATCGGGCGAGACCTCGCCGTCGGGCACGACCTGCTCCTCCGCGGGCGCGGCGCCGTCGAGCGCGGCGAGGCGCGCCGTCGCGTCCTCGACGTAGCGGCGCTGGTGCGCGAGGTAGCGGCGCAGGATCTGCGCGCGCTCGGGGTGGTCGGCGAGCCAGCCGCCACCCGCGCGCACGAGCTTGTCCACCTCGTCCGTGGAGACCCAGTAGTGCTTGGCGTCGTCGAGCACGGGCAGCAGGACGTAGAGCTGCGCGAGCGCGTCGGCGAGCCGGCGCGTGCCGTGCAGGCGCAGGTCGACGTACCGCGAGGCGCCCCACGCGGGGACGGTCGGGTCGAGCGGCTCCGCGGTCGCCGTGACGTGCCAGCCCAGCGGCTCGAAGAGCCGGCGCGCCAGGTCGACCCCACCGCGACAGGGCAACGACGGTACGTGCACGTCGAGCGGGAGCTCGACGTCGGGGAGGTCGGGCCGGGCGTCGCACCGGCCCGCCATCGCGGTCGCGAACACCTTGCCCAGCGCGACGGCGACCATCGACGACGCGGCATACGGTCGGTCGTTGACGTACTGCGCGAGCGCGAAGGCGTCCCCGCCGCCGAAGCGCTTGTTCCGCACGATCCCGACCGGGTCGACCTCGAGCAGCAGCGCGACCTCGCACCGCTCCGCCGTCGCCTCGGGGTAGAACACGTGCGCGCGGCCCACGGGCAGGTCGAACACCTGGGCGCGGTCCGGGTGCTTGTGCAGGAGGAACCCGAGGTCGGTGGCGTCGTCGAGCGTCCCCGGGGACGCCGTCGCGGCGAGGGTCACGAGCATGGCCGCCATGGTGCCATCCGGCGCCGGGAGGGGCACCGGGATTGTGGACGAGCGAGCGACCTGTGGACGACCGAAGTTTCAGCCGCTCCGCCCATCGACGTGAGCGCTCCGGAGGTCTACCGTCGATCCCACGGGCGCCGCTGCCCACGGCACGCGCCCGGCCAACGTCCAGCCGGAGGCCGCGCATGGTCGCCACAGCCGAGAACGGGCCCCCGGGCCAGGGGGACGAGCGCGCGGGGAGCGACCCCGCTCCGTCGGGCCCCGCCGCGTCGGACGCCGACGCGTTCGCCGACCGCCTGTTCGCCGCGACGCTCGGCGCGATCGACGTCCTGTCGGTCCACGTCGGCGACCGGCTCGGGTGGTACCGCGCGCTCGTCGAGGCCGGGCCCCTCACCTCGTCCGGGCTCGCCGAGCGCACCGGCACCCACGAGCGGTACGCGCGCGAGTGGCTGGAGCAGCAGGCGGCCAGCGGGATCCTCGTCGCCGAGGACCCGGGCGCCGGCCCCGCGCTCGCGGCCGACCCGGTCGCGGCCGCCCGCGAGCGCCTCTACGCCCTGCCGGCCGCGCACGCGGAGGTCCTCACCGACACGACCTCGCTCGCGTACGTCGCGCCGCTCGCACGCTTCGTCGGCGCGATCGGCCCGCAGCTCCCGCACCTGCTCGACGCGTACCGCACGGGCGGCGGCGTGTCCTGGGACCAGCTCGGCGACGACGCGCGCGAGGCGCAGGCGGAGGTCAACCGGCCGTGGTTCGAGCGCGAGCTCGCGCCGACGCTCGCGCGGGTCCCCGCGGTCCACGACGTGCTGAGCCGCCCCGGGGCGCGGGTGGTCGACGTCGGGTGCGGGTTCGGGTGGTCGACGCTCGCCCTCGCGCGCGCCTACCCGGACGCGGCGCTCCACGGCGTCGACGTGGACCGCCCGTCGGTCGCGGCGGCGCGCGCGGCGGCCGAGGAGGCCGGGCTCGCGGACCGCGTGACGTTCCACCTCGCCGACGCGGCCGAGCTCGGCCTCGTCGAGCCCGCCGGGCTGCCGTTCGACGCCGCGTTCGCGTTCGAGTGCGTGCACGACATGCCGCGACCCGCGGCGGTGCTCGACGCCGTGCGCCGCGCGGTCCGGCCCGACGGCGTCGTCGTGGTCATGGACGAGGCCGTCGGCGAGGAGTTCACCGCGCCCGCCGACGACGTCGACCGGGTCATGTACGGGTACAGCCTCTTCGTGTGCCTGCCCGACGGGCTCTCCTCGCCGCCGTCCGTCGGCACCGGGACCGTCATGCGTCCCGCGACGCTGCGCCGCTACGCGCGCGAGGCCGGGTTCGCGGACGTCGAGGTGCTGCCCGTGGACGACTTCCGGTTCTTCCGGTTCTACCGGCTGGTGCCCTGACCGCCCGGACGAGGCGCGCGACCGGTACCGGTGTACCGTCCGGTGCATGACCGACGTCCGCAGCCGCACCCATGCCCAGGCCGTCGACGCAGCGATCGAGCTCTTCACCCGCAAGGGCTACGAGCAGACGACCGTCGAGGAGATCGCCGACGCCGCCCAGGTCAGCCGCGCCACCTTCTTCCGCCGCTACGGCTCCAAGGAGGACGTGGTCTTCGCGGACCACGAGCTCCTGCTCGACGAGGTCGTCGTCATGCTGGCCGCGACCCGGCCCGTGCCCGACGCCGAGGGGCGGCTCACGCCGGACCCCGCCGTCGACCCGTACGTCGAGGTCTGCCGCGCGGCGCGGCTCGTGTTCGACCACCACGTCGGGCAGCGCGAGACGTCGCTCGCGCGGTGGCAGCTCCTCCAGCAGGTGCCCGCGCTGCGCGACCGCGAGCTGGTCACGACCCACCGCTACGAGCGCGCCTTCACCGCGTACCTGCGCGACGCGCTCCCGCCGGACGAGCGCCGGTCGACCGCGTCCATCGCGTTCGCCGCGTCGGTCGTCGCCGTGCACAACGCGCTCCTGCGCCGGTGGCTCCGCTCCCCCGACCAGGACCTGCGCCCCCAGCTCGAGGAGGCGTTCGCGGACCTGCGCCGCGCCGCCGTCGGCCGCTATGCCGCACCCGACGACACCGTCGCCACCCAGCGCCGCGACCCCGGGGACGGACTGCCCGGGCGCCGCGTCGTCGTCACCGTCGTCGACGCCGGGACGGACGCCCAGGGCGTCGCGGACGACGTCGCACGAGCGGTCCGTGACGCGCTCGCCTGAGGCCGTCCGCCACCCGTCCCAGCCCGTGGGACGGCCGCTGGACGACATCGCGCGGAGGGAATGCGCGAGTAGCATCGGCGGTTGCAGAACGCAGTACGCACGAACGTGCTCCGGGGTCGGTGCAATTCCGAGCCGGCGGTGACAGTCCGCGACCCGCGCCCACGCGCGGTTGACCTGGTGGAACTCCAGGACCGACGGTGACAGTCCGGATGGGAGGAAGCACGTGCGGCGCGGCCGTCCTCGGCCGGGCTCTCGCGAGCCCGCGCGACGGGGCGCGGCCTCGCCGTGGTGAGCGACGCCGTCGGGCCCTCGTGGCCCGGCCCCGCCGCCCGCCCTCACCCCGGAGCCCGACGTGCCCGGGAGGACGAGGACATCCGATGGACCTGATCCACGCGCTGTTCGACGCGCAGCTGACGATCGGCGACCAGCACCTGCTGTGGCGCGAGATCGTGGGCAACGGGTTCGGCCTGGCGTCGGCGCTGGGCGGCATGCGGCGCAAGGTGTGGGCGTGGCCGGTGGGCATCGTCGGCAACCTGCTGCTGCTCACGGTGTTCCTCGGCGCGGTGTTCGCGACGCCCAACCCCGTCAACCTGCTGGGCCAGGCGGGGCGGCAGGTCATGTTCGTCGTCGTGTCGGTGTACGGATGGGTGCAGTGGCGCAAGACCCAGGCCCGGCTGGGCGACGCCGACGCGGACAGCCACGGCGTCGCCGTCGTGCCGCGCTGGGCGTCGTGGCGCCAGCGCGCGTTCCTCGTCGTCGCGCTCGTCGGCGGGACGGCGCTGCTCACCCCGGTGTTCCGCGCGCTCGAGTCGTACGAGCCCGTCTGGGCCGACGCGTGGATCTTCATGGGCTCGCTGCTCGCGACGTACGGCATGGCGAAGGGCTGGGTCGAGTTCTGGCTGATCTGGGTCGCCGTGGACGTCGTGGGCGTGCCGCTGCTGATCTCGGCCGGCTTCTACGCGTCGGCCTTCATGTACGTGTTCTACGGCGCGTTCACGCTCGTCGGATTCTTCGTGTGGTGGCGCATCAACCGCCGCGCGACGGCCGCGGCCGAGGCGGCGGGCGCGCCCGCCTGACCCGTGGGACCGCGGCCCGGGCGGCGGGCGCGGGTCAGTCCTCGAACAGCATCCGGTCCGACGGCGCCGCACGGCTCGCGCGGAGCGCCGGGTCCGCGCACAGCGCCTCGACGAGCGCGTCGCTCCCGCCCACGTAGGTCGCGGCGGCGTCGATCTCCGTCCCGACGAACCACGAGCGGTCCTCGGGCCACCACAGGTTGGGCGGCTGCTCGTGGTCGCGGAACGCGCCGGCGTCGGCGAGCGTCCCCGTCCACAGGTGGTACTCGCGGTGCGGGAGCAGGAGCATCGGGGCGGCCGGGCGCTCGACGAGCGTAGGCGCGAGCTGCTCCCACGCCTCGGCGACCGCGCGCTCGATCTCCTCGGGTGTCGGCCGCGGCTCGTCCTCGGGCCACCCCACGAGCGGCGCGACCCCCGAGCTCGCGCGCGGGTCCGTCCCGTGGTCGTAGAGGAACGCGTGGCCCGTCCACAGGGCGAGGTGCACGGGCTGGTCCCCGGTGAAACGTCGGAGCGCGGCGACCAGGGTGTCGGTCTGGGCCGCGAGCGTGACGTCGTCGTCCCAGTCGGGGTGCGGGACGCACGCGTACGCCGCGTACCCGCGCGGGACCGTGCCGTCGACGCGCGGGCCGAACTCACCGAGCCGCTTCGCGATCCACGCGCCCGCGGCGGCGTCGTCGTCCCAGTCCACCATCCCCCGACCCTAGGGGGAGCCCCGCGGGGCAGCGACCTAGACTGGGCGCGTGGGCTTCCTCTACCGGGAGCGCGCCGCCCCCTCCCCCGCCGTGGACGTCGTGTGGGCCACCGTGGACCTCACCGACGGGACCTACGTCGCGTCCGCGGACGCCCGCTGGGACCTCGTCTTCACCCTCCGGGAGGGCGAGCGCCGGGTCCTGCTGTCCGGGCCGTCGTCCCGGCCGACGCCCGTCCCGTACACGGCCGGGAGCCACAACCTCGGGGTCCGCCTCGCGCCCGGCGCCTACTTCGCGCACGAGCCGGTCACCGCCTGGTGCGACCGCACCGACCGTCTCCCGCTCCTCGGCCGGGGCGCGTTCGTCCTCGCGGGACGCGCCTGGCCCTTCCCGTCCCTCGACCTCGACGCGCCGGACGTCGACGTGCTCCTCGCCGCGCTCGCGGAGTCCGGGGTCGTGCGCCAGGACGCGGTGGTCGAGGCGGCGCTCGACGGCGGCGCCGGGCGCTGGTCGTCGCGCACGGTCGAGCGGCACTTCGCGCACGCCGTCGGGATCAGCCCGCAGCGGGTCCGCCGGATCGAGCGGGCACGCGAGGCCGTGGCCCGGCTCCAGGACGGCCGCCCCATCGCGGACGTCGCGTTCCGGCTCGGCTACGCCGACCAGGCCCACCTCACGCGCGACCTCAAGCGCCTCACGGGCCTCACGCCGGGACGCACGCGCGACCGCGGCGAACCCGTCTGAGTGTCGCGCTCGTTCAAGACAGCCCGCTGCGGCGCGCGGTTGCGTGGTGGGGTCACGACCGCCGCCGAGGAGGACCGGCCATGGGAACCGACACCGACACCGACCTGGACGTCCGACCGTACGAGATCGCCGTGAGCGACGCGGAGGTCTCCGACCTGCGCGACCGGCTGGAGCGCACGCGCTGGCCCGCCGAGCTCACCGGCACGTGGGAGCGCGGGACCCCGGTGGGCTACGCGCGCGGGCTCGCGGAACGGTGGCGCACGACGTTCGACTGGCGCGCGCAGGAGGCCCGGCTCAACCGGATGCCGCAGTTCGTCGCGCACGTCGACGGCCAGCGCGTCCACGGGCTGCACGTGCGCTCGTCGCGCCCGGACGCGACGCCGCTGCTGCTGTGCCACGGCTACCCGACGTCGTTCGCCGAGTTCGCGCGCCTCGCCCCGCTCCTCGCCGAGCCCGAGGACGGCCCGGCGTTCCACGTCGTCGCGCCGTCCATGCCCGGCTACGGGCTGTCGACACCGCTCGCGTCGTACGGGTGGGACATCGCCCGCACGGCGGACGCGTTCGACCGCGTCGTGCGCGCGCTCGGCTACGACCGCTACGCGGTGTTCGGGGGCGACGTCGGCGCGGGCGTCGCCGAGCAGCTCTGCCTGGAGGCCGGCGAGCGGGTGCTCGCCTCGCTCGTGTCGACGGACCCCGGCGCCATCGCGACGGCGTACACGCCGCCGACCGACCACCTCACAGACGCGGAGCGTGAGCGGCACGCGAGCCTCGTCGCCGCACGGTCGGAGGACTTCGGCTACCTCCAGGTGCAGACCACGCGGCCGCTGAGCGTCGCGTACGGCCTCACCGACTCCCCGGCGATGCAGCTCACGTGGATCGCCGAGAAGTTCCACGAGTGGACCGACCCGCTGCACGAGCTGCCCGAGGACGCCGTCGACGGCGACGACCTGCTCACCCTGGTGAGCGTGAGCTGGTTCGGCCGCGCGGGCGACGGCGCCGCGAACCTCCTGTACGAGGCGGCGCACGCGCAGCAGGCGTGGGGCCGGTCGCACGACCGCCCCCAGGGCATGACGGCGTTCGGGGAGGAACCGCTCATGCGCCGCATCCTCGATCCCGACGAGTCGCTGCCCTACTGGCGGGAGCGACCGCGCGGCGGGCACTTCCCGGCGCTGGAACGGCCGGACGACGTCGCGACGGACGTCCGGGCGTTCCTCGGCGCCCCGGCGCTCCGTCCCGCGCTCTGACCCCGCTCGCGCCGTTCCCGGCTCCGTCCTGGCGGCGGTCTGTGCCTTAGGTGGGGCGGTCGGTACCCGTCGCTAGGACGGGAGGGCGCCGCTGAGCCCGACCTCGTTGCCGTCGGGGTCGCGGAAGACGATCTTCACGACCCCGCCGTCGTACGTCTCCCGACGGTCCGGCTCGATCCCCCGGGCCGACGCCGCCGCGAGGAAGGCGTCGACGTCGTCGCGGAACACCGTGACGACGCCGTGCCCGGCGTGCTCCGGCACCTGCTCGACGACGAGCCACCGCTGCTCGGCGAGCTCCCACACGGACTCGGTGGGCGTGGCGACGAACGTCGGCTCCGCCCCGAGCAGGCGGACGTACCAGTCGCGCGCGGGGTCGTGGTCGCGCACGTGCATCGTGACGAACAGGTCGAGGGCCATCTCTCGACGGTAGGTCGCGGGCCAACGAATCGCACGATCTCGCGCGATACGCCGTCTCAGATTGACTGAGACCGCGTATCGCTGCACTATGGGAGGGACCGCCGCCGACGCCGGGCCCGCACCCGGGAACCCGCGCCGGAGCCGGTCGCGCACGACCGACCGCAGCCGCCCTCCCAGGGGAGCACCGATGCCCACCGCCCCGATCATGCCCGGAGTCACCGAGCCCACCTACGACCTCGCGACCCCGCTCGACCTCGACTACGCCGGCGCGTTCGCCGACGCGACCGAGGAGGACCGCGCCCACCAGCAGCGCGTCCGGCAGTTCGTCCAGGACGAGGTGCTCCCGGTCATCGACGACTACTGGGAGCGCGCCGAGGTCCCGTTCGACCTCGTCAAGCGCATGGGCGAGCTCGACCTGCTACGCGACGGCGTCGACGTCGAGGGCCGCCCGCACGTGAGCCTGCTCGGCGCGGGCCTCGCCGCGATGGAGATGTCGCGCGGCGACGGCTCGGTCGCGACGATCTGCGGCGTCCAGGGCGGTCTCGCGCTGCGCAGCATCCAGATGCTCGGCTCCGACGAGCAGAAGGCGAAGTACGCCGAGCCCATGGCGCGCGGGGAGATCCTCGGCGCGTTCGCGCTCACCGAGCCCACACACGGCTCGGACTCCGTCTCGCTCGAGACGACGGCGCGCAAGGAGACGCGCGACGGCGTCGAGGGCTACGTGCTGAACGGCGAGAAGAAGTGGATCGGCAACGGGTCGTCGGGGCACATCACCGTCGTGTGGGCGCGGCTGGTCGGGAGCGACTCGGCGGACGGTGACAACCAGGTGCACGGGTTCGTCGTGCCGCAGGACACCCCCGGCTACACGGGCACGACCATCACCGGCAAGGTGTCGCTGCGCGCGATCTGGCAGGCGCACGTCGTGCTCGACGACGTGTTCGTCCCGGCCGAGAACGCGCTGCCCGGCGCGCGGTCGTTCAAGGACACGTCGCGTGTGCTCTTCGCGACGCGCCTCGGGGTGGCGTGGGCCGCCGTCGGGCACGCGGTGGCCTGCTACGAGGCCGCGGTCGCGTACGCGAAGCAGCGCGTCCAGTTCGGCCGCCCGCTCGCCGCGAACCAGATGGTCCAGGAGCGCCTCACCAAGATGCTCTCGACGATCACGCAGCTCCAGCTCCTCGTCGCGCAGATGACGCGCCTCGACGAGGCCGGGACGCTCACCGGCCCGCAGGCGTCGCTCGCCAAGTACACGTGCACCCGTGGGGCGCGCGAGGTCGCGGCGAGCGCGCGCGACCTGCTCGGCGGCAACGGGATCCTGCTCCAGAACCGCGTCGCGCGGCACTTCGCGGACGTCGAGGCCCTGCACACGTACGAGGGCACCGAGTCGGTGCAGGCGCTCATCGTCGGGCGCGACATCACGGGCGTCTCCGCGTTCGTCTGACGGTCCCGAGGGCGCACGCCCTCCTCCAGCTCCCCGGCGCCGCTCGCCCCTCCTCGCGGCGCCGGGGCTTCCCCTTTCCGCCCTCGCCCTCCCGCCTTCTCCCCGGACGGAGCCCCATGAGCACCGACGCCACCCCCCTGCCCGACGGCGCAGCCGTCACCCCCGAGGACGAGGTCACCCCGGTCCTCCTGCACGGCGCGCGCACCCCGTTCGCGCGCTTTCGCGGCGGGCTCGCCTCGCTGTCCGCCGCCGAGCTCGGCGCGCACGCGATCCGAGGCGCGCTCGCGGCGTCGGGCGTCGCGTCCGAGCAAGTCGACACGGTGATCGTCGGGCAGGTCGTGCAGGCGGGCGCCAAGCAGGGCCCCGCACGCCAGGCCGCGATCCTTGCGGGCCTCGGCTGGGACGTCCCCACCGTGACGATCAACAAGCTGTGCCTCTCGGGGCTCACAGCGATCATCGACGCGGCCCGCCTGGTCCGCGCCGGCGAGGCGAGCGTCGTCGTCGCGGGCGGGCAGGAGTCCATGACGAACGCGCCGCACCTCGTCGTCGGGTCGCGCTCCGGGTTCGCGTTCGGCGACGTGACGATGGCCGACTCGCTCACGCACGACGGCCTCAACGACCCGTTCAGCGGCGAGGTCATGGGCGAGCTCACCGACCGCGGGTGCGCGACGCGCGGCATCGGCCGCCCCGAGCAGGACGCGTTCGCGCTGCGCTCCCACCAGCGGGCCGCCGCCGCGCGCGACGCCGGGCGCCTCGCCGACGAGATCGCGCCGGTCGAGGTGCCGCAGCGCCGGGGCGAGCCGGTCGTCGTCGCGCACGACGAGGGCGTGCGCGCCGACACCACCCTCGAGGCCCTGGAGCGCCTGCGCCCCGCCTTTGTGAAGGACGGGACCATCACCGCCGGGTCCAGCTCACCGCTGTCCGACGGCGCCGCGGCGGTCGTCGTCGCGAGCCGCGCCTTCGCGAAGCGCAACGGGTTGTCGTGGCTCGCCGAGATCGGTGCGGCCGGCCAGGTCGCGGGGCCGGACAACTCGCTGCACTCCCAGCCCGCACGGGCGATCGAGGCCGCCGTGAAGCGCGAGGGGATCGCCGCCGCGGACCTCGACCTCGTCGAGATCAACGAGGCGTTCGCCGCGGTCGCGCTGCAGTCGGTCGCCGACCTCGGGATCGACGCGGACGTCGTGAACACCGACGGCGGCGCGATCGCGCTCGGCCACCCCGTCGGTGCGTCCGGCGCGCGCCTCGCGCTGCACCTCGCGCTCGCACTGAAGCGTCGCGGGGGCGGCGTCGGCGCCGCGGCGCTGTGCGGCGGCGGCGGGCAGGGCGACGCGCTGATCCTGCGCGCCTGACAGCACCCTCACCGCGCGCCTCATTGCGCGCCTGACGACCCGGCGGGCGGCGTCCCGATGCGACGTCCGATCGCCGCCGGACTCCTCCTGCGAGCCCGACGAGAGTGGTGGTGCCGGTCGAACACCGGCGCCATCTCTCCCGAAGGAGCACCCATGCAGTCCATCGCCCTGGTCACCGGCGGCACGCGCGGGCTCGGGCTCGCCGTCGTCGAGGCGCTGGCGGCCGACGGCACGACGGTCGTCCTCGCCGGCCGCCGCCCGGACGCCGTCCGCGAGCAGGTCGCGGCGCTGCGCGCGCGAGGTCTCGACGTCTCGGGCGTGACGCTCGATGTCGACGACCCGGCGAGCGTGCGCGCGGCCGCCGCCGAGGTGTCCGCGCGACACGACCACCTCGACGTCCTCGTCAACAACGCCGGGATCCTCCCCGAGGCGACGCCCGGGCCGGGTGACGAGGCACCGCGCTTCGCCGACCCCGCGGTGTTCGAGCGGACGTTCCGGACGAACGTGTTCGGCCCGGTCGCCGTGATCGAGGAGTTCCTCCCCCTGCTCGAGCGCTCGTCGGCGGGCCGGGTCGTCAACGTCTCGTCGACGATGGGCTCGCTCACCGACCAGCAGGACCCCGCCTCGCCGTACTTCGGCCTGGTCGTCCCCGCCTACCAGGCGTCCAAGGCCGCGCTCAACGCGGTGACGGTCTCGCTCGCGAAGCAGCTCGCGGGAACCGGCGTGAAGGTGACGTCCGTGTGCCCGGGATGGGTCCAGACCGATCTCGCCCCGGGGAACCGCGAGCAGGCTCCGACGCCGCCGGACGAGGCGGCGCAGGTCGTTGTCCGGGCCGCGAGACTGCCCGACGACGCAGCCTCCGGGTCGTTCCTCAGCGCCACTGGCGCCGTGGCCTGGTGAGCCGCTGACGCGCTTGCCCGAGCGAACCACCCGCCCCTGGTGCACGATGCTGCACCAGGGTTGGCGCGCTTCGGTCGCCGCGGTGTGACGCAGATCGCGCCGAGGTCGGACGAAACCGCGTCATGGATCGCGTCGGGCGCGGTCTCTCTCCCTGGAACCACCCCGACGAGAGGACCGTCATGACCACCGTGACCGAGGCAGCCCGCCGCACCGCGAGCCGAGCGCGCCACTCGCACCTGTCCGCCGCCGCCGTCGTGCTCGTCGGCCTCGCCGCCGGGTTCGCCGCCGCGCCCTACCTGCTCGGCTGACGCTCACGACGCCGTGGGCCCGGGACCTCGCGGTCCCGGGCCCTCGTCATGTCCCGGGCAGGTCGTCCGGGTCGGTCTCTGGTGCGGCGCCTGACGGTGCGCCGTCCGGCGGCGCGACATCCGGCAGCGCGACGTCCGGCGGCGCGGCGTCCGGCGTGCTGCGGGTGAGCCGTTCCTCGAGGCGGTCGAGCAGCGGGACCTGACCTGCGACGACGAGCCCGCGGGCCCGCGCGAGCGAGAACCAGCCGGCCCGGTCGAGCTCGGGGAACTCCTGCATCCGCCCCGAGCGCGGCGGCCACTCGAGCGCGAACGTGTTGCTGGAGATCGCGGCGACGTCGAGGTCCGCCTCGCGTGCCCATGCCGCGACGAGCTTGCCGGCGCGCTGGCGCACCGTGCCGAGGTCCAGGTCGGGCACCTCCGCCGCGGGAGCAGGGACGCCGAGCTCCTCCGCGAACTCGCGCAGCGCCGCGGCGTGGCCGTCCTCGCCCGGCTCCACCTCGCCCTTGGGGATCGTCCAGCCGCCCGCGTCCTTGCGCGCCCACAGCGGGCCGCCCATGTGCCCGAGGAGCACCTCGACGACGTCGTCACGGAACCGGTAGAGCACGAGCCCTGCTGACTGCTTCACCCCTCCTTCCTACACAGCCGACGGCTGGTCGGCCCGTCGGGGTGGCGACCCCGCCGAACCCGGCGACATCCCCAGGTTCGGCGACCACCGTCCCCGTAGCCCCGGGTTGGACGCCGCGGCCTGCGGAAGCGCTGCCCGTGGCACTACCGCGCCGGGCCGGGGTTCAGCACGGGTGTCCGCCCCGGATCGTGTCGGTGGCGCGGCGTAGCGTCGGCTGTCTCAGGATCGGAACGCAGGAGGGGACACCATGACCACGCCGAGCGTCACGCACCTCAACCCCGCCGGGCTGCACCGCAACCCGGCGTTCTCCCAGGGCACGATCGTCGAGACCGGTCGCACGCTCTACGTCGGCGGCCAGAACGGGACCGACGCGGACGGCGCGCTCGTCGAGGGCGGCATCGCGGCCCAGACCGCCCAAGCGCTGCGCAACGTGCTCGCCGTGCTGGCGGAGGCCGGCGCCGGTCCGGAGGACGTCGCGCGGCTCGCCGTCTACCTCGACCCCGAGGCCGACCTCATGGAGGGCTTCGCCGCCGTCGGCGAGGTCTGGGGGCCGCACCCGGCCGCGGTCACCGTTCTGCGGGTCGGGATCGGCCGGCCCGGCGCGCTCGTCGAGATCGAGGCCGTCGCGGCCCTGCCCGCGTGATCCGTCCCCGCTGACACCCCTCTCCACGGGCGTGCGACCGCACCCCCGGCTACCGTCCGGGGGTGCCCGCCGACCCCGCCCCACGCCGCTCGCTCCGGCGCGCGCTGGGACGGGCCGCGGCGTACGGGGTCGCGGCGTCCGTCCCCGTCCTCGTGCTCGCGTGGCTCGTGCGCGCCGAGTCGGGGCTCGTCGTCGACGCCGACCGCGCCGCCGTCGTCGCGGCCACCCGGTTCACCGGTGAACGGCCCGCGTTCGAGCGCACGCTGCTCGTCGGCCAGGAGGTGCTCGCCGCGCGGTGGATGAACCTCGCCGCGATGGGCGTCTGTCTCTGGGCCTGGCGGCGCCGCGGCCTCGGGTCGCGCGCGGCCTGGGCGGCGGGGACCATCTGGGGCGCGTGGGCGCTCGGGCTCGGGGCCAAGGAGCTTGTCGACCGCGCCCGTCCCGTCGTCGAGGACGCGGTGACCGTCGTCCCCGGGTCCAGCTTCCCGTCCGGGCACGCGATGAACGCCGCCGCCGTCGGGGTGAGCCTCACGGTGCTGGTGTGGCCACTGCTCGGGCGCCGCGGACGCGTCGCCGTGGTGAGCGGCGCGACCGTGCTCGTGATCGTCACCGCGGCCGACCGCGTGCTGCTCGGCGCGCACTACCCGTCCGACGTCGTCGGCGGGATCCTCTTCGGCGGCGCGGTCGCAGGGGCGTCCGCCGTCGGCTACCACGGGTGGACGTCCGCCCGGACCGCCCGCTCTTCCGGCTCCGCTCCCAGGAACGAGGTCTGATGCATCCCTTCGTGCACCGCTACGAGCTCGACACGACCCGACCCACCGCGAAGGAGGTGCTGCGCGACGTCGGGCTCCGGGCGTTCCTCCCCGGCGCGGTCCTCTGGGTGCTCATCGTCGCGACCGGGTTCCTCGTGACGGGTCCGCTGGGCGACCTGCCCGGCGAGGTCGGGGTGAACCGCTGGCTGGAGGAGCGGCGCACGCCCTTCTGGGACACGGTGACCGACGTGTTCTCCCTCATCGGGACGACCGAGTTCATCATCGGCGGGACCGTGCTCACGATCCTGCTCGTCTGGTGGCGCACACGGCAGTGGTGGTTCGCCGTCGTGCCCGCGCTCGCCGTCGCGCTGCAGGCGCTCATCTTCCTCACGTCGTCGATCGTCGTGGGGCGCGAGCGCCCTGACGTGTCGCGACTCGACGAGGCACCGCCGACCTCGAGCTTCCCCTCCGGCCACACCGGCGCGTCCGCCGCGTTCTACCTGACCCTCGCGCTGCTCGCGCAGCGCATCACGCACCCCGTCCTGCGCGTCGTCGTCACCGTCCTTTGCTGCCTCGTGCCGCTCGCGGTGGGCCTCTCCCGCCTCTACCGCGGCGCCCACGGCCCGGCCGACGTCGTCGTGGGCCTGATCAACGGCATCGTCTGCTGCGTGCTCGCCTGGAACTACCTGCGCCGCGACGTCCGCACCCAGCGCTGAGGGCAGACGCCCCTCCCACGAGAGAGAACCCCGTTCGCGCGAGGTAGAACCGTGGTTGCGCGAGGTAGAACCGTGGTTGCGCGAGATAGAACCGTGGTTGCGCGAGATAGAACCGTGGTTGCGCGAGATAGAACCGTGGTTGCGCGAAATAGAGCCCTGGTCGCAGGAGCGAGGGCCCTGGTCTGCGCGCTCGCTTCCCGACGACGACGGCGGGCCCGGTCCTGAGACCGGGCCCGCCGTCGTGCGGTGGTCGTCCGGGCGATGCGCGGCGTCCGGACGACCCGTCAGCTCACGCGCACAGACCGACCGGGTCCCACGAGCCCCACGTCACGGACCCGGGCAGCTCGCCCTTGGTCCACCACTGCGCCGTGTAGTTCACGCCGGCGCGGGACACGGTCTGGCCGCCGGTGTAGACGGTCTCGCGCGACCAGGCGGGGGCGCAGTCCGCGACCTCGACCTCGGGCGCCGTGCCGCACGGACCGATCTTCTTCCAGGCGGACGACGAGCCCGGCTCCTGGTTGCGGGTCCACCACTGCGCCTTGTACTCGGTGCCCTCGTGCGAGACGACCTCGCCGCCGGTGTAGACGCCCGTGCCGTACCACGGCACCGCACACTCGGCGGGCACGCCCGGGCCGGGGGTCGCCGCACGCAGCGTCGAGCCCAGCGCGTCGCCCAGCTCGTTGCGGTAGTCGCCTGAGAGGTCCCACCACATCGCACCGCCGTAGCCCTGAGTCGCGACGAACTCGGCCTTGGCCGTGACCGACGCCGGGTCGTCGTAGCTCCACCACTCGTTGCCGTCGTAGAGCCAGCTCGCACCGATCTCCGGGTCGAAGTAGGAGTCGCCACCGAACGAGCGCAGCTGGGCATAGGTCTTGGTGCCGACGTAGCCCGCGGCGGGCTGCCAGCCCTGCGAGCCGTCCTCGACGCCGTACCAGCCGTGCCCGTACGCCGCGAGGCCCGCGTTGATCTGCGACGGGTCGGCGCCCGCGTTGACGTACATGCCGAGCGCGCCGTCGAGACCGAGGCCCCAGTTCTCGGCGCCGTCCGGGTGCAGGTTGCCCTGGTGACCCGTCTTGTTCGGCACCCAGCCCCCGTGGAAGTCGTAGCCCTGGACGTTCAGGTAGTCCACGACCGCGAACAGGCGCGGGTCGAGCCAGCCTCCCTGGCCCGCGTTCCAGCCACCTGCGGGCGCGAAGCCCGTCAGGAGGTAGTCCTCGCCGTTCGCCGCGCCGCGCGCGTCGAGCTCGGTGCGGAACTCCTCCATGAGGAGCAGGAAGTTCTCCTTGTCCTCCGGGCGGGCGTTCGCCGTCTCGCCGCCGGTGACCGGCCACTCCCAGTCGATGTCGATGCCGTCGAAGATGCCGGCCGCGGCGCCCGGGCCGCCCTTGCCGTCGATGACCGGCAGGTCGCCGTCGATGTACAGGTCGATGCACGAGTCGACGAGCGCAGTGCGGCCCTCGGCCGTGGACGCCGCCTCGGAGAAGTTGTCGGACCAGGTCCAGCCACCGAGCGAGATGAGGATCTTGGTGTCAGGGCTGACGGCCTTGAGCTTCTTGAGCTGGTTGAAGTTCCCCGCGAGCTTCTGGCCGGGCTTGTCGGCCTTGCCGTCGACGGAGTCCTTGGCCGCGACCTGCGCGACGAAGTCGTTGAGGGGGTCGCCCTCGCCCGGGACGTCGGCGATGTCGCACACGAGGTCGGTCGTGACGTTCCCGAACGCGTAGTTGATGTGGGTGAGGTCCTCGATCGCGCCGGTGCGGACGAGGTCGACCACGTGGAAGTCGCGGGTAACCCGCGAGTCGGCCATGACGTAGCCGACGCTGCGGAACCCGTTGATGTCGGACGGTCCGGCGACGGAGGCCGCCGGCTTGGCCGTGGGCTGCGGCGCCGCGACGGCCGGCGACGCGAAGGTGGCCGCGGTCAGGGCGAGCGCCCCGGCGACGGCGGTGGCGGCGACCACGCGCGAGCGGGCGGTCGGTGCGGGCGAGGTCTTGGAGAGCGAGCGGCCCGAGGAGGCCGCGCTGGGTGTCGATCGATCGTTCATGAAGGCCTCGTTGCTCTTCGGCCCGGGCTGGGGATCCCGGGATTTGTTCGGTCTCCTGCAACGTACCTGGACAGGGGTGTTTACGCCAGGGTCCGAACGAAATTCGCCCGCGCGGAGATCTCTTCGTTGGACGGCTGACTCAGGCTTGTGGACACCCGTCCAGGAGTTGGTGTGCCTCTGCCCGGCCAAGGGCGATCACATGCTCCCGTCCTCGTCCGCCGAGACGTCCTAGCCTGGGGAGCGGCCCGTACTTCTCATGTGACGCACGCGACGAGGGAGTGACTGCGGTGAGGCAGGAACGGAGCGACATCGAGGCCGGCGAGACGAGAACCGGGGCCGGCGGGATCCAAGCCGGAACGACCGCGAAGGTCGCGGTGGTCGGCGCCGGATCGGTCGGCGCGACCCTGGCCTACGCCGTCCTGATTCGCGGGGCGGCGCGGGAGGTGGCGCTGTACGACGTCGACACGGCCAAGGTCCGCGCCCAGGCCCTCGACCTCGCGCACGGCATCCAGTTCATGCCCATGGCGCGCGTGGAGGGCTCCGACGACATCTCCGTGTGCGCGGGTGCGGACGTCGTGGTCGTCACCGCGGGCGCCAAGCAGCAGCCCGGCCAGACGCGCATCGACCTCGCGGCCCGGACCGTCGCCCTGGCGCGCACGCTCATGCCCCAGCTCGTCGAGGTCGCTCCCCACGCCGTGTACCTCATGGTCACTAACCCGGTGGACGTCGTCACGTACGCCGCCCTGAAGTACTCCGGCCTGCCGCGCGCGCAGGTCCTCGGCTCCGGCGCCGTGCTCGACTCGTCGCGGTTCCGGTACCTCATCGCGGACCACGTCGGCGTGGCCGTGCAGAACGTGCACGCCTACGTCGCCGGCGAGCACGGCGATACCGCCGTGCCGTTGTGGTCGTCCGCGACGATCGGCGGCGTACCGCTCCTGGAGCTCGACCCGTTCGACGGGCGAGAACCGCTGACGCAGGAGGTCCGGGACGCGATCGCGCACGACGTCGTCCACTCCGCCTACGACATCATCGCGGGCAAGGGCGCCACCGCCTACGCGATCGGCCTCGCCGCCTCCCGGATCGTCGAGGCGATCACCGACGACGAGCACCGCGTCATGCCGATCTCGTCGCTCCTGAACGACTACCGCGGCATCGACGATGTCTGCCTCTCCGTCCCGACCATGGTCAGCCACGACGGCGCGGGGGCCCTGCTGCCGATACCCCTGTCCGACGCCGAGCTCACCGCGCTGCACCGTTCCGCCGACACACTCCGCGCCGCGGCAGCCGAGGTCGGGCTCTGAGGGGAACGTTCTGCTAGCGGTGCCGCCCCAGGAAGCGCCGACGGCGACGTCGACCCTCGGCAGGCGCGTCCGCACGCGCCCGCGCCTCCGCCTCCGCGGCGCGCGCGGCCCGGCGGCGTGCCCATGCGGCAACCGTCTCGTCGACGTCCCGCGGCATGGTGACCAGGGGTGGGCCGGCGGGCGGCTGGTAGCGGCCGCGAAGCACGCGTCGGTTGAACTCCTCGACCTCGTGCCGCACGTCTTCTTCGACCCAGATCTCGTCGAGGCGCTCGTCGAGCGCGGCGTCGTCTCTGCGCAGCTCGATGGACGGCGGCAGGATCACGAGCCGCTCGCGCTTGACGAGGTTCTTGAGCCACCAGTCGGGGTCGTAGCGGTCGGGCATGGGGAGCGGCTTGCCGGCGCCGGGCAGGTCGTCGAACTCGCCGCGTTCGATCGCTCTGCGGATGTGCATGTCGGCCAGCAGGGCGATCGCCACCTCGTCGTCGATGGCGACCGCGGAGGAATTGAAGAACGCCGGGGGTGGGTGCGGGTCGGTCATCGCTCCTCCGTTCCGTCGTTGACCATACGACTGTATTGTGTCACGCGTATCGTCAACGAGGGGAGTCCTGAGTGCCGAAGCTGGTGGACCACCAGGAGCGTCGCGCGGCGATCGCGCGTGCGCTGTGGCGGGTCGTCGACCAGCAGGGCTGGACGAAGGCCACGATGCGCGAGGTCGCGAGCGAAGCCGGAGTCTCGCTGGGGCACGTGCAGCACTACTTCGCATCACGGACCGAGCTGTTGATCTTCGCGATGGAGTTCGCCGCCGAGCAGACCGCCGACCGGGTCGCGCGAGAGCTCGCCGCGCTCGACCAGCCCCGGCACCCGCGGGACGTACTCCGGCTGGTGCTTGTCGAGATGCTCCCCCTGGGTCCCGACGCGCGGGCGTCGAGCCGCATGAGTGCCGCCTATGTCCTCGAGGCGCTGCACGACCCGACGCTGCGCAAGCAGGCGAGCCTCGGGCTGCGGGACGGTCGCACGCTGGTCGCGCAGCTCGTCCGCGAGGCGATCGCTCATGGGCAGATCGCGCGGGACCGCGACCCGGACGTCGAGACGGATCTCATCCTGGCGCTAACCGGGTTCACTCCGCTGCTCGAGCTCGAGGTGATCGAGCCCCAAGCCGCAATGGCAGCCATAGACCAGCACCTGGATCACCTCTTCACCGGAGGATCCTGACCCCGGCCCTCCCGGGAGCTCCAGGGGTCACTCCGATTGCGGTGTCGAACGAGCCCGTCGCCAGAATGCTCGTCGAGCCTCGCGCGGTACGACGAAGGGCCCCACAGCCGCGGAATCTCACGGGCGGGGCCCTTCGGGTGGCGGTAGCGGTGGGCCTGGATGGCTGGCTTCCATGCCCTCGACCGACAATGCCGGAACTCGCCTCTGACCTGCACCGTCGCATGGACGCCCCTAGGGTGTGTCTCCCAATCGGTCTGCCATGATTCGGCCGTGCGTGAATTCCTAATCCGAACGAGTGCCGATCATGGCTGGCCCGCGTTCCAACGCGACCGGATGGCAGATGTCCTGCAGCCCACGGGCTGGGACTGCGAGCCGATTGGTGGTGGGGGTGACTTCCGCGTTCGAACCGAGGGCGTCGACGTCTCCTACTGCGGCGAGGAGATCGGCTGGCACGTCACCTTCGACGCGGATTTGCCTTGGGCCAAGGAGTGGATGGAGCAGGTCACGCGGCAAGTCGCGGCGGCTGCTGGTGAGCCGTGCGAGTGGCTGGAACTCTCTTAGGACGTGCGCAGCCAGGTGATGATCGCGGCCAGGACGGCCCCGGCTCGATAGGTCACGGCGCGCTTGTCGTAGCGCACGCCATCGTCTACCGCGCCGGAGCCGTCCTGGCCGCAATCGTCGTGTGGCTTCGCATGCCCTAAAAGAGAAAGTCTTCGACCTCCGCGATCACGGCACGGCAGGCAGCCTTCGCGCCCCGGACCCTGGGGCCTGGGACGTATGTCTCTCCGCCGAGCAGAACGTCGATCCACCCCGCCGCGCGCACCGTCACCTCAGTGTCGTAGTCCATCGGTCTGCGAAGCGTGAAGGAGCCTGACCCGCTTTCCCGGACACCTGATCTGAGGCGATGATCGCCTCGGGAGAGGAGTCCGTGATGCCTGCAGCCAAGCCGCCGGAGTTCC